>JAKZUG010000536.1:0-19923 GCA_047516705.1 Candidatus Poribacteria bacterium
ACCCCGCAAACGGGCACGCTTACAAAAAGATACAGTGTCAGGACTGGCACGATGCACAACAAAAGGCTGTTGAAGAAGAGGCGCATCTTGTCTCCATCAACGACGAAGACGAACAGCACTGGCTGCAGGTAATCTTTCGGAGCCACTCCACATGGATTGGACTTACCGATGTAGAAAAAGAGGGAAAATGGCAGTGGGATAGCGGTGAACCTGTTACCTACACCAACTGGGCAACTCAGCCGATCTTCCCTGATAGACTTCCGGACACCGAAAAGGACTATGTTGTGTTCACTTTTAAGGACGGTGAGTGGCAGTCCGTTGGTCCAGAAAGTCCTTTCTGGCGAATGACACGAGAAGCAATTCTTGAAAAAGACGGTTTGGTTTCTACAGCACCTGCTAAAGAAAAGTCTGATGATGATTAGGGTCATTTAGTTCTTTTGTATGAGGGATCTCTGAATCGCAACATATCCGTGTAGGAGCGAGCTGTGCTCGCGATTTTCCCAGCAAAATGGATAAAAATCCCAAAACTATAGTAAAGCCCGAAAATATGTGGACATTTCAATGAATAACAATCCCGAACATATTGCCTCGCTGGCGAGGTTTTGCGGCGTACGCGCCCAAATGCGATCTGCATTCCTAACCTCGCCAATGTATAGTTAATTGTGGACTTTACTATAATTGAGAAAGCGGTTCTGGAAAAAGAAAATTTCATCGCTGGCACCTCTGAATAAGAGAATGATAACAAAAGGAGGAAAAGAATGGCACATTCGTGTTTCAGAAGACATACCTTTGCCCTTTGTATTGGTATTGTAGCACTTCTCTCAGTGGTCGTTTCGGAGAGCAGTGCCTAAGAAGGTGCATTAACCACTTTTTCTGGACGTGTTATTGATGAATCAGGCAATCCGATTGCTGAGTGTGCGGTAGTCGTTAGGCCTGTCGTAGATGGAAATGGCGCGTGGTTTCTAATTCAAGAGCACAATCTGCCAATGGGAGATGCCGCGCCATTTCACGCGGAAAGCGATGCAGAGGGACGTTTCACCATCACTACTGCTATTGATGGTCCCGTGTTATTATCACTATTTCCACCCCGTAAATCCGGGATTCGCATTTTAAAAGTTCAAATTGAAGGGCTGCTGCTCTACCCAACCGGAATGATGGAGCGCGGCGTTGTGTTTGCCACCAGCCCAGGCAGACGCATTGAAAACATTGAAGTTAGGGTCCAGCAGCCACATATCCGCGGAAGGGTGCAGTATACAGACGGAACACCAATCGTCAATACGAAAGTCAGACTCCACTTGCGAACAGTGAATTTACACGGAAATTCTTCCAGCGACAGGAGTGCTCGTACAGATGCCGAGGGGTATTTTACGTACTATGCGGAGAGGGATTTAGAGGTACCAACATTTTACATGCTGTCTGTCGCATATCACGGACAGACAGTAAACCTAAAACCCTTTATCCTTAGACCTGGAGATCAAACGCACGATGTCGTTTTTAGGTTTGAGAATATGCCAGAGTTGCCTTTGCGTGCGCGGCGTGGGGGTTTTGCGAGCGCATCCGCCTCAACAACAAATTCCCGCTCAATAGCGAGTTCCAACCTACAAGATGTATGGGTAGTCCGTCCAGAAAATGGTCACGCTTACAAAAGGATTCAGTGTGCAGATTGGGAAGACGCTCAAGCCCAAGCTGCTGCCGAAGGTGGACATCTCGTTACAATTAATGACGAAACGGAACAGAAGTGGCTGCAAGCCGTCTTTGGGGGTGAACCGAGTTGGATTGGACTTAATGATATCGCGCAAGAGGGACAATGGACCTGGGACAACGGCGAACCGGTAACCTACACGAACTGGGGACTCCAAGAACCCGATGATACCAGTAACCAAGATGAGGATTATGTCATTCTCGGTCCTTCAGGGAAATGGGAGGACTTTGGCCCCGGACACGGAGGGATCTCCCTGATTCGGACAGCACTCCTTGAGAAGGATACGTTACCCGTGGCGAAGTAAGCCCTTGGCTGATCAAACAGGAGAAAAATGATGAAACGTTCAAGACCCAAAAAGCAGATTTTTGCATTGCTAATAGTCGTTGTCTCACTTGTCGTCGGACCCACTTCGGACAATTTTTCCCAAGAAGAAACAGGAACTTTCTCTGGACGCGTTGTCAATGTGGAAGGGAATCCGGTTGCAGAGCTGCCGGTTATGGTTGGGCCTGCAATGGTTATTGGACCGGGGATTCGATCCGCTTTTTTCCCAATGATGTATCCAGATGTACGACGCGCACTCACAGACGTGGACGGGCGGTTTTCGATCACAGATATTGCGCCGGGTATGTCGTACTTCAGTGCACTCCCTCATGATATAAACACGCGCTTTCCGAGCGATTTAGAAGCGAGAACCGCGAAGGCTACGAAAAAGAAAGATATAGCTGCGCTCCACGCGAGTGGAATTATGGAGATGGATCAGGACGATTTTGAACCCGACTTTGAGGTACTATCTCTCAATATTCAAGGTATCATCTTCTATCCGCGTAATGACCATAGTTGCATCGCATTTAGTGTCAAACTGGGATCACATATTAGAAACGTACAGGTCACCGTGCAACCTCGGATGCGAATTCGGGGACGGGTTCTCTTTAAAAACGGGACACCACTTGCCAACGCGCGGCTTCCTCTCCGTTATAATTACGTTCGTGAAGATCGGAACGGCAGCGGAAATTCAGGCGGAAGACCACGAACAGATACCGATGGTTATTTTGTCCATTATCTGGACGAGAAAGACGATACTGCACACTATACATTTTCGGTAGCATATCAAGAACTTGGGGCAAGGGCTGGTCCGGTGCTTTTTAAACCCGGCGACAGGCTTGACGGACTGACGTTAACGTTCGACAGCGAACCGATTGCCCCTGAACCACCACCTAATAAAATGGGATTCAATCCGTCCGCTACGCCACCGGCACCCAAACCCATATCAATACCAGCGTTTGAAACGGTTTGGATAGTCAATCCTGCAAATGGGCATGCCTATAAACGGGTCCCGTGCGAGTCTCGCGACGCTGCTGTTGCCCAAGCTACCCAAGAAAAAGCGCATCTCGTTACGATTAATGATGCAGCCGAGCAAGCATGGTTAACAGCAGTCTTTGGGCAAGAATTCTATTGGATAGGACTCAACGACACTAAAAAAGAAGGAGAGTGGCAATGGGATAACAGCGAACCCGTCACTTATGAGAACTGGTTACCCGATGATTTCTTTTCTGAATCCTCAGATGCCAACGAAAGAGATTACGCCGTCACGACCTTCACAGACGGGAAATGGTATGCCGTTAGTCCTAATAGTCTGCTCTTGCGTATGACAGCGATGGCGATCCTTGAAAAGCCAGATGTGCTTGATGAGTAATAATATTTGTAGTTGTGTGATTTATCTCCCACCTGATGTTTCAACATTCAAAAAAGGGGAATCTACTATGAATCTTCAAAGTTTCGGACAAAAACTTACAGTTCTCGCCGGGATTGTTGTATTCTCCTTTAATACCGTCACTACAGTGCAAGCAGATAACGGTCCGCAAGTTCGCGCGCGAATCGTCTTCGCTGACGGAACACCGCTTGTGAACGCGGATATATATGTAGCGATGCTACATAGAGATATGGATGCAAGTGGCTATGGGAGTTCAGGAAATATAATGCGGACCGATGCCGAGGGATACTTTGTGGAAGCCCTTCGGGAGGATGGCGAGCCTCAATTCTATGTACTTGGTGTTACGTATCAGCGGTATCTCGCGAAAGCACCCCCGTTTATTTTACACGAGGGACAACCAGAAGTTCATCTACTCTTGACACTCGATGACAATCGAGTTCCGTTAGATAAATGGAAACCCAATCAAGGGCACACTACATTAGACGCATTTCTTGAACCACCAACGGTGTGGGTAGTGAACCCTATAAATGGACACGCTTATAAAAAGGTTTATTGTCACGATGTAGCGGATGCGATGACCCTCGCCGCTGCAGAAGGTGCTTATCTCGTTTCCATTAACAATAAAGCAGAAGAGGTATGGATACTGGGTGTATTTGATCCAGATAGTTTTTGGATCGGGCTGAACGATGTCGCCGAAGAGGGACAGTGGGTATGGCACAGCGGTGAACCTGTTACGTATACCAACTGGGAAACGGATGAACGATACGGTGGTAACACCGAGATGAACGATTATGTCATCTCTGACTGGGGCGACAAATGGCAGGCAGTTGCGCCCGGAGATAAACAGACACCTTTTCTCAAAGAGGCAATCCTCGAAAGGGTAGATCTGCCTGTTAAGACACAATCTGACAAACAGACAGATGCTCAGCCAACTGGTGCTTCAACACCACCTGATAAAACTACCACTGCTCAAACCAGTCATTCTGTCTCAACTCGGCAGATGGGGTCCCTTTTGGAGAAAGGTGTATGGGCTGTAAACCCTGAAAATGGACATGCGTACATAAAGATACCGTGCAAAAGTCTGGACGATGCGAAAAACCGAGCCGCTGTTCAAGGCGCGAATCTCGTCGCTATTAACGACGAAGCGGAACAGAAGTGGCTTTCAGGATTCTTTGGGAATCATCTCTATTGGATCGGGCTCAGCGACGCGGAAAAAGAAGCGGAATGGGTATGGCAAAACGGCGAACCGCTCACCTATGCGAATTGGGGCTCCAAGAATAGGTTTCCTCGTAGTACCCTCTCACCGGAAGAGAAAGATAGTGCTGTCATGACATTTATAAATGGGCAATGGCATGCTGTGGGTCCCGGGGACATCTTCTGGCGGACGACAAAGTGGGCGATCCTTGAAAAAGTAGACGTGTTTGACAACCCTATTGCTGAAGATGAACGATAGCTTGTCGATTGACATCATTCAGATTAGATTTCCTGCATGCATACAATTCTCAATGAATTTAGCAGTTATTACCACAAAATCTATGATCAGTGATGTGAATAAACAACAATATTCAAACAGGAGAATCTAAAATGAATTTTCAAATTTTCAGGCAAAATCTCGGATTTCTTGTCGGGATTGCGGTGCTCTCCGTTTTGGCACCGTCGCCGACCTTTGCGCAGGGAGATGCGTCGGTTTCGGGGCGCGTTCTTAATGAAATCGGGGATCCGGTTGCCGGTATTACGATAGCGATCCAACCGTATAAAGTTATGGGGAACAGACGAGAAGAAGGATTCATCGAACTCTGGCAAAGGCAGACCGATTCAGAAGGACGTTTTTCCATCACGAACATTATGCCAGCGGAATCCGTTAGATTTGTCGTAGAAGGTGAACAGGGTGAACAGACCGAAACACAAATCCTTTCTATCGAGATCGGTGAACTCACACTTTATCCGAATGATCATCCGCATTTTCGTAGAATGCAGTTTTCCTTAGAAGCACGGATGGAAATCGAAAACGCTGTTATTACGGTGAAGACAGATATCCGGCCGCAGGTTCGTGCACGCGTCGTTTTTGCCGACGGAACACCAGTTACCAACGCTCAAATCCGTACTCGCATGCTACGCAGGGATCTGGACGGGAGCGGAAGCGGGAGTTCAGGTCGCACAGCGCAGACCGATGACGAGGGATATTTTGTGGAAAACCTTAGGATAGATGACGATCCTCAATTCTATGTGCTTGGTGTTGAATATCAGGGGCTTCTCGCGAAAGCACTGCCCTTTATCTTGCATGAGGGCCAACCGCAAATCCATCTTCTTTTGACCCTTACCGGCAATCCAGTTCCACTCGCTGAACGTCCTCCAGAACCGCCTACATCCGATGCGTTAACGGCATTTCTTAATCCACCAGCTGTGTGGGCAGTGAACCCCGCAAATGGACATGCTTATAAAAAGATTTACTGCTCCAATATAGTGGATGCGATGACCCAAGCTACCGCAGAAAATGCCTATCTCGTTTCCATTAACGATGCAGCAGAAAATGAATGGCTACAAGGAATCTTTGAGCGAGAGCGTTTTTGGACTGGACTCAACGATGTCGTTGAGGAGGGAGAGTGGATTTGGCACAGCGGTGAACCTGTTAACTATACTAATTGGGTAGAACATGAACGAGACGGTGGCAACACCGAGATGAAAGATCATGTCATTTCTGGATTTGGCGGCAGATGGGAAGCGGTTGCGCCTGGAGATGGTGGGCAAGCACAATTTATCAAGAAGGCAATTCTTGAAAGAGCAAATCTGCCTGTTGAGACACCACCTGAGGACAATTAGCAGCAACGGAGTGCCGGGTCTACTTTCAGTTCAATTCAATCTACATTTATCTGTTTTAAAGGAGAATTTACGATGGATCGTTTGAATTTCATGCGCATTATATGCCTCATCGGAATTGTAGTATCACTCCCTCTCATTGCCTCAGCACCTTGTATCGCACAAGAGGAGACAGGGACACTCTCTGGTGTCGTCGTTGATACGGAGGGAAAACCGATTGCTGGATTTAACATTAGCCTGTCGCCAGTTTTTCAAATATCAAAGACCGATGAAAACGGAGCCTTCACGTTCACCGATATTCCTGCCGGACCGGTCCAAATTATGATTCCACCGCCGCAGTTTGCGGAAAATGAAAAGCCTTCATTCAACCTCGAACCAGACGATGAGATTGTCTCAATCAAAATCGGCGGGATAACAATTTATCAAGGCATGCGACCGCCTTTCGGAGGCATCAGATTTGCTGTTAAACCGGATAGTCACTTGAAAGATATAGAGGTTACTGTGCGTCCGCGGATGCGAATTCGGGCAAGAGTCGTTTTCAAAGACGGGAAACTGTTAACTAACGCTTCTATTTCTCAGGTTATTCAACGTGGCGGCGGTAGGTCAACTGGAGGCACTACCACGGACTCCGATGGCTATTTTGTGCATTACTTCAATAACAACAATGAATCCGTATTCTACACGGTCTCGGTAAGGTATAAGGGCCTGTCAGCAAAGTCCGAAAAGTTTGAGCTTGAAGCGGGTGGTCGCAATGACGATTTGGTACTGACGCTCGATGGCGAGGCACCACCTGCTGCCGCACCAACGCAACCAAAACGTTCTCAGGAGTCACTGCCCAACCTCCTACGTAAATTGACTGGTGGATCAACACCGCCTGATAAACCGGCACCCGCGCAAACAAACCCTCCTGCACCAACTCGTGTTGAAGTTGAACAGGGGCAAGTAAAACCTCGTGTAACAAGTACTGCACCAAATAGGCAGATGCGCCCTCCATGGGAGAAAGATGCATGGGCAGTGAATCCCGCAAATGGACACGCCTATAAAAAGATACGGTGCAGAAGTTTGGATGATGCGAAAAACCGAGCCGCTGCTGAAGGTGCGTATCTCGTTGCGATTAACGACAAAGCAGAGCAGGAATGGCTTTCAGGATTCTTTGGGAATCATCTCTATTGGATCGGGCTCAGCGACGCGGAAAAAGAAGCGGAATGGGTATGGCAAAACGGCGAACCGCTCACCTATGCGAATTGGGGCTCCAAGAATAGGTTTCCTCGTAGTACTCTCTTACCGGAAGAAAAAAATAATGCTGTGATGACGTTTATAAATGGGCAATGGCATGCTGTCGGTCGCGGTGATTTGTTTTGGCGTATGACAAAAATGGCGATCCTTGAAAAGGCAGATGTGTCTGACAACTCCCCCGGCGAAGAGGAATAATAGTTTGTAAACCGGGTCTATCACGAAAGCAGGTGACCGCAATACACGCAAGCGTGTAATTGGATATTACCACTAAATGTTTCGCTCTCAGAAGTTAGATAAGTCTCATGATTGGTGACACAGTTTGTGTTTTCACAAAGTTTGGTAGAGGCAGCGACATCTCGCTTCGGGGGTTGTGTCAAGATGAGTTGTTCCAATCCCATAAGGCTGGCAATCAGTGCCATCCGAACCGGGACTGCGTTCGCGGACTGCTCAAAATAGGCTGCACGCGGGTCGTCATCCAACTCGTATGCGAGTTCATTGACGCGCGGGAGCGGGTGCATAATCATCGCGTCAGGTTTAGCGTGTTTCATGACCGCTGCATTCAACAGATAACTTCCACGTACGGCGGCGACATCCATATTCGGCGGGAGTCGTTCCTCCTGAAGCCGATTGACGTAGATAACATCCAACCTGTCAATCACCTCTGTAATGCTTTCTACCTCAAGGGGGATCTCTCCATAGCACTGTTCAAGTTGCGCAAGCACCCAAGGGGGCATCTGTAAAGGTTTCGGCGCGATATGAATCAGGTCTCCGCCGAATCGCGCGACTGCAAGGGCAAAAGAGTGTGCTGCCCGTCCAAATTGAAGATCTCCGCAAATACCAACCGTTAACCCCTGTATCTCGGATTTCCGTCGTATAATCGTATAGAGATCCACAAGTGCTTGTGTCGGGTGTGTGTGGCTGCCGTCACCACCGTTGATAACAGGAATATGTGCGTGGCGTGCAATGACACGTGCCGCGCCTGCCCAGTTGTGCCGCACGACGATGAGATCAACGTAATTCGTCACCATCCGTGCGGTATCGGCGAGGGTTTCGCCCTTAGTTGCGGAGGTTGCACGCGGATCAGAGAAACCGAGGGTTCTACCGTTGAGTCGTTCCATAGCACTCTCAAAAGAGAGCCGGGTACGTGTGCTCGGCTCATAGAAAAGCGTTGCGAGTAATTTACCTCGACAGATCCCCGCCCACGTCTCTTGTTGCGACTGCATGCCCGCTGCGAGTCGAAAAATCTGTTCAATTTCAAAATTCGACAAATCGTCGAGTGTTACCAGATGCCGCATTTTCCTCCTTTAAGCGCGTGCTGTGAGTGCGCCTTATGTCTAAGAAATATAACCCTTCCATAATGGTTACGAATCAATCTTCAGACTTCCAACCAGTTCTTTAACCGACCTCATATTTGCTTGCTTGAGATAGGCATGTATGCCTTTTACGACTTCCATTGATGCCTGTGGATTGACAAAGTTCGCAGTCCCTACCGCCACAGCGGATGCACCAGCGATGAAAAATTCTATAGCATCAGTCGCAGTCATAATGCCCCCCATCCCGACAATTGGGATGGAGACACTTTTGTAAACCTCCCAAACCAATCGCAATGCCACCGGCTTTATCGCCGGACCAGAGAGACCGCCTGTGACGTTTGCGAGTTCCGGCTTCCGCGTTTCTGCGTTAATCGCCATACCGAGAAGTGTATTGATGGCAGAGAGCGCGTCCGCACCGGCATCCTCAACGGCGCGTGCGATTACGGTAATATCTGTGACGTTCGGGGATAGCTTCACTAATAAGGGTAGGTGTGTCTTTGAGCGAACTTCTGTGACAAGCTGATGCGCCAACGTTGCATCAACACCGAAACTCATACCGCCACAATCCAGATTTGGGCAGGAGATATTGAGTTCTACACCAGCAACACCATTAGCACCGTTTAGTTTTTCAATGACCGTCAGGTATTCTTCGACTGTCTTACCGCAAACGTTAACGATTACGGGTACATCAAAATCGCGTAGGTACGGCAGTTTCTCCGAAATAAAGCCGTCTACGCCGACATTCTGCAGCCCAATCGCATTGAGCATACCAGAAGGGGTTTCCATGATGCGCTGCATCGGATTGCCGGGCCACGGCACGCTCGTAACGCCCTTAACGACAACCGCACCGAGTCGGTTCAGATCCACGAAATTGGCGTATTCACTGCCGTAGCCGAACGTGCCAGATGCCGTCATGACGGGGTTTCGCATCTGTATCCCGCCGATATTCACGCTGAGTGACGAACCGGTTATATCCATTCTCTTCTAACGCAAGGGGTTTCCATCTTTGTAGCATAACCTGTTAGGGTGTGCATCCGTGTGGCGCAAACGACTTGTAGGGGCGAGGTCACCTCGCCCGGATGCCTTGAATTACACTATAAAAACCATCAAACCTCGTGAATAAGATCATCGACAAAATTCAGCCGATCTGTTTCAATCATAGCTTCCCAATCCAACCCACGATCTGCACACAACTTCCGAAGTTGTTCCTCAGCAGAGCCCATAAGTGCGTCTTGCTTAGGATCTGATTGCACGACATCAGCAGCCCCGACTTTCCGCTTTCCTTCCGGTGTTAGTTCCTGATCAGCCCTTAAGTTAGTGAGCACATTCATTGCCCTTTTCTCCTTTGTGATCGACAAGATATTACATCAGTTTATTCGTCTCCATCATCTACGGAACTTGCCACATTAAGAGCGGTATCAACAATTGCTGAAATAGCGTATGCTGTGTCACTCACACCTTGTGCAATGGAGACAAACTCTTTTAGTCTATCTTCTCCAATATTATCAATTGTCTTTAATTGATAACAATAATGGGTGTCTCTACAGACTTCATGTGGGATAGGGTTCAGTCTGCAGAAATTCTTATTGTCCAAATATACACAATTTTTACATCTGAACTCTGCACTAGATTGTATGCTATTTCTGAATTCACTTATCTTTACTTCTTTTTTAGCAATAGTTTTTTCACGCTTTTTTGCTTCGACAATTTCTTTAACGTCTTTTTCGTCTGGGAGATTTTGGCATATTTCAGTCCAATAATCTACAGCAATTTTTTCATAAGACCTTCGCACTTTTTTATGATCGTCCGGGAATTTTTCTTTAATTAAGTCAGATATAAACACATGGTGTTTGATCTTAACCTTGTTGCCCGTTAGTTCATAGTTAGTAATTGCTTCATCAATTAACGACTCTATATTACTTTTTATCTCAGGAGTAATATTATTATTGTTCATCAGGGTCTCCTTCTTCGACGTTTTAAAATTAACGCATCAGCTTAATAGATATAGTGTACCTCAAAGAGTGAAAAATGTCAAAAAATAAAAGGAAAACGACCTGTCTAATACACAGGTCGTTTTTGATTATACCGAATGCACACCCTAACAGAATAGGTTATGCGACAAGATGGAGCATTGCACGCCTTGTGCGGGAAACACTACCAACTTAGATAAACAACACGGAAATCGAAAATCAATCCCAAAATGCTAATTATGGATGCGACGATCACATCACCGATAACCAAGCCAATGAAAAATGGGATTGAACGCCTATATAACCGAACACCCCCGGCCGAGAGCAGTATCCGTTTAATGATCCAGCTGATTAAAAGTGGAAACCACAATCCGGTAAAGGTCCACCAACTTGAAACGACATATCCAACAGGATGCAGGGGCCACTGAATGAACCGCCATCGCAAGAGCAAGAGACTGATGGCAAAGGCAAATCCACCAGTAGTGTAGAGCATACCGCTGATGCTCGTTTCGCTCGGATTGTAAAGCCACCCTGCAAGCCTGTTGAAAGCGGCGCGCGCATACCACGAACGCGCTTGCTCTAAGCCGACTTGATAGGAGAGGTGGAGGTGTCCCCACGCTGCAGAGAGTGCACCTACGAAAATAGCGATCACTAATACCCAGAGTAGTTGGGAGGGATTGAAACGGGTTTGATGCGCGAGTTTCAACCCTTCCAGTTGATGTGGCATTGGGTGTGCGCGGTAAGAGAGATGGTTTAACCAAAAAAAGAGCGACATCACCGAAAGATTGCGATTGCCGATGCGCCGTGTGCCGAGTGCGTCTGTTAGGAGCAGGTCGGGACCGGCGTTGTAAAGGTCGTGTGCAGGCGGACCGAGTTCGGCACGGATACGGGTGATCGTCACCGACATCGCGAAATAGAGCGCGAAAAATAGCACTGCAAACCAAACGGACATCCCTGCCTTGATGCAGAACGCCAGAATCAAGATAAATCCGATGATCACCGCAATCGCTGCTGTCCGATAACGCAACGCTTCACCTTCGTCGTTAGCAGTGGGTGCGTGCCTACTGAAAACGGTTTGCAGCACTACCTTGACGTGTGCGCGCCCCATCCATAGTGTCCAGAGAAATAGAGCTATCCATACACCGCGAATTTGTGCCATCTCTTTTGGAAATCCGATAGCCCCTCGCCACCCGAAACTCTCACCAATAATCCTTTGAAAGTGCCAAAACAGATGAAAAAACCAGCAAGAGAATCCCAGATCAAGCGGTATTAGGAAACCGACGCCGATAGCAAACGGGAAGAAGCTAATACGGAAGCCCGGGTTATTCATCGCGCTCCACGGTTTGTCGGGAAGTCGAAACTCGTGATAGAGCGGAATTGTTGGAAAAACAGGGTCAATCTGGTGTAAACTATAGAGCAAGTTTAGGACAGCGGCGATGCCCAAACCGACAGCCATCATCCGCCGATTAAAAAATAGATTTGGTGTGGTTCGGAGATTGCCAGCATTTAATGCTGCGCTCGTAATTTCATAAGGGAGTTGCGCAATTGGGTAGGTAAGCCTTTCGTGCTCCTGCCACTGTTTGCGTAAAAGCACATTGAGGCAGAGCATCGTCACCCCGATGACGAGGCAGAAACCGACCCAAATCAGCGTTGGCAGCAGCCATGCGTGTATGTGTGCTTGAAGATAGAATGTGCTTTCACCTTCATAGAAGCCGCGTAATACCTCTTGCTTTCCGACAACAAGCCATTCGGGGAGATGCTGATGAAAGAGTTGTGCCCATTCGTTCTCGGTTGTCGCGTACCAAAAGCCGTTGCCCATCAATGGAACCAAGACTTGTAACATATCGCGTCCAGCGAAAACGGTGGCTTGGCACAGCATCGCATAGATCGTTAGCAATTCGCTCTGCGTAAACGCCAATGCGGGACGCAAACGCCTGAGTATCGCACCGACTCCAATAAGCACAAGCAACGTAAACAACACATTGAACAGCAACGCCAAACTCGTGGGACGGTTGGAATCCCAGATATAACTGAGATGTAGAACCCAGTAACTATTAAATGGAATGAGGATGATGCCGATGAGCGTTGCGCGTAGGGTGATGGAGCTTTTTGAAGGGTGTCTCATATTAGCGAGGGTTGCAAGTTACGCTCTTCGGAGGAGATAACAAGAAATGCTGACAATGGTGGTATTCGGTCTCGTTGTTATAATTATGATATGTGGTGGTATGTTACTCGCGCGTTTGGGAACAACTGCCAAATCCAAAGGTTCGTGGATGTGGGGATGCGTCATTCTCATCGTGCTGATCTGTGTTCCGCTTTTTCTGTTAGGACTCTGTGTGTGGTTTATCTTCTTTAGTGGTGTGTCATCTGAAAACTTCAGTCCGTTTGGTTGATATAGGATTCATGAGCGAACATGCGCGTTTGACCGTTAGCGGTTTAGCACAATTAGAGATTTTCCTCGGTAGCGGTTGGTTGGCCAGCCGTGATAGGTTTACCTGCGAGGTAGAGAAACCATAAAGTGAGACCGATTGCGATGAGAATCCAGAGTATGCCCCAGAACTCAGTTGGAAGGGCTGTCACTTCTGAGAGCATCCGTGCATCTGAACGCATATGCGATCTGTCAAGGATATCGCTCTTGATGTCAAGGATCGCGTAAAGGCAGCTCGTCACCCCGATAATGCGTAAAATCCAATCGTTGACAACTTCCGGCAGAAAAAACCCGACAGCGAGTAACACGACCCCGAAGCCTATGCCGAACAGGTAGGTAAATGTGTTTTCACCGAAGCCGATAGAGATCGCCACCATGCCCAAACCGATAAGAATGCTAATCGCCTTATCAAGATGCGTCCTCGCTGCCAGAAGCAGGATAAGCCCGCCCCACAGTAGGCTGCCGAGATAGCCCGCAGTCAACGTCCAAAACCGAGAACCGCCTTGTGTAAGCGCATGTCCACCCTGCTGTGGGTTAATCTGAATCTCGACGATCCTACCCCCGGTCACGATTGCGGCAAGCCCGTGACTCACTTCATGCATGAACACGACGAAGATTTTGAGCGGATACACAAACAGTGTATTCCACAGAAACAAGATACCTATAAAAATCAGGAGCAAGGCGATATAGCGTTTAAAAAGTGATAACATAACTCCTCTTAAATTGCTTGCATTTTACGATAGCATCTGCTATAGTATATCATAAGATATCTAAAATATACAATTCTAAAAGCAAAGGGCGCGCTTCCAAAGTGCCTATGTAACTAAATGAATACATTCGGTCATCTTTTTCGGATTACGACTTGGGGTGAGTCACACGGTGGTGCGGTCGGTGTTGTGGTTGACGGCTGCCCATCGCAGATTGACCTGGATATATCCGCTATACAATTTGAACTCGACCGGCGGAAGCCGGGGCAAAGCCATCTCACGACACAGCGTCAAGAAAGTGATGAAGTCGAAATACTTTCTGGGGTCTTTGAAGGCAAAACACTCGGAACGCCGATTTCCATGTTGGTATGGAATAAGGATGCCCGTCCGTCAGCCTACGACCACCTGAAAGACCTCTACCGACCCTCACACGCCGATTTCACGTATCAACAGAAGTACGGTATCCGAAACTGGCAAGGCGGTGGCAGGGCGAGTGCACGGGAAACCATCGGTCGCGTCGCTGCTGGCGCAATTGCGAAGCAAATTTTGCGCGAGAACTCTGGAACTGAGACCCTCGCTTATGTCAAGCAGATTCATACGCTGGCAGCCGAAGTGGATACAGAGACGGTGACGCTTGAGCAAATAGAAGAAAGTCCGGTGCGGTGTCCCGACCCGATTGTGAGTCCAAAAATGGCAGAACGCGTTGATCAAGCACGGCGCGACCGGGATTCTCTCGGTGGTATCATCGAGTCTGTTGCGCGTAACGTCCCTATTGGACTCGGTGAACCGGTCTTTGACAAACTCAAGGCAGATTTAGCGAAAGCGATGATGTCCCTCCCCGCAACGATGGGTTTCCAAATCGGATCGGGGTTTGACGGCATCACGATGACGGGTTCCGAACACAACGATGCCTTTTATATAGAAAAAAACGACGAGGGAGAACAAATTCGGACCCGCACGAATAATTCCGGTGGCACACAAGGAGGTATTTCAAACGGTGAAAACATTGTGTTCCAAGTCGCGTTCAAGCCGACAGCAACGATCGGCAAGCCTCAACAAACGGTCGATATAGACGGAAACGAGGTGACATTGGAAGCGAGCGGACGACATGATCCGTGTGTGTTAGTGCGTGCACCTGCGATTGTGGAGGCGATGGCGGCACTTGTCCTCACAGATCATCTGCTCCGCCAGCGAGCGAAATCTTAATGCAGGGTCAAACCCTCATAACCACACACGATGTTGATGAACTGTTTATTTCTACGATTGTTCGGTTGATCCAACGGCGCGCTTTCCCGAACCTCCGAAATATCATCGCCAAAACACATTCAGCCGACATCGCTCGCTGGTTTCCGCGGCTCCGTACTGAAGAAAAAAGTAGCCTCTTCAAGATTCTGGTTGAAGAAAAACGGATGGGAGAGGTGCTGCGGGATCTGAACGGTGCGGATATCAGCGAGTTCGTTGAAGAAACAGAACCGCTTGTTGTTGCAGGTATTTTGCACACAATGCCCGCGGATGACGTGACGCGGATTCTCTCTGATCTGCCTGAAGAGAAAAAGGGAGAACTGCTTAATCTCATTGAAGGTGCGACTTCTGCCGATGTTGAACGTCTTCTCGAATATGAGGAGAAAACCGCGGGGTCAATTATGGCACCGAACTTCTTCGCATTGCCTGAAGAGACAACAGCGGCTGAAGCCACGGAACGTATTCGTGAACTCGCCAACCTTGAGATGGTTTTTTACGTCTATGTTGTCAATGAAGAAAATAAATTGAAGGGTGTAATATCGTTACGACAGTTGGTAACAACAAAGCCTGATACACCTCTCAAAGATCTGATGACTTCGCACCTTTATACCGTTCACACGGATATGCTACAGGAAGAGGTGGCACGTGCGGTGGCACGCTACAATTTCTCGCCATCCCGGTCATCAATAGCATCGGGCAACTGGTCGGCATTGTTACAATTGACGATATTGTCGATGTTATCCGAGAAGAGAATACGGAAGATATGCTAAAGATGGCAGGCACCGGGGCAGTAGATATAACCTCGCGTTCCATCTTTCGTAATACACGGGCGCGCTTACCGTGGCTGTTGGCGAGTTTTGCAGGCGGACTGATCGCTGTCTATATCATCGGTGCTTTTGAATCACAATTAGAAAAGATCGCTGCCTTGGCTGCGTTTATTCCGATCATCATGGGAATGGGTGGCAACATTGGCACGCAATCTTCTACGATTATTGTCCGCAGTATCGCTATTGGCGAAGTTGACATCAAAGACACTTGGCGGGTGTTGTGGCGTGAATTCAGCATAGGGGTTTTACTTGGAACGGCTTACGGGCTTCTGCTCGGTGGTTTCGCAAGCCTTGTCCCTCACTTTCGGGAGCATGCATGGAAGTTGCCGCTTGTTGTCGCGCTCGCTATTTTTGTGAATATGGTCATTGCGGCAACCGTCGGTACATTGATACCGATGCTTTTTAAGCGAATTCGCGTTGATCCGGCAGTCGCAACGGGACTGTTCGTTACGACCGCGATTGATGTCGCTGGAATTTTCACCTATTTTTTCTTGGCAAAGACCTTCCTTCCTTTGTAGGAGATCGGTGGAAGAATAAACAATGGCTACAAAATCGAAAATTAAAGGGATTTCACCTGACGAGACACTGGAAGTTTGCGCGCGGCAGATCATCGTTAACTATTTTCATCAAATGATGTCCTATAAAGAAGGTGCCAAGAAGGGTAGTGATATTGAATTTGTCCATGAGATGCGCGTCACCTCGCGTCGCTTACGCTCTGCAATGGACAATTTTATTGACTGTTTTCCAGAGAAGGCGTTTAATAAACACTACAAAAAGATAAGAACAATAACGCGAATGTTGGGAACCGTGCGCGATCTGGATGTTCTCATCGCCCATTTTGAAAAAGCGTTAGGCACTTTATCTGAGGTGGAACAGGTGGACATCTGCGACTTAATAAAACACCTACACAAGGAACGGGAAGAAGCCCGAAAACCGATGCTGATACTCCTCGCAAAACTTGAAGAAACCGGCTTTGAGGCAAAGTTTTTGGAATATTTTAGCGAATAAATGTTATCCTGTCTGGGAGGCATAAAGATGGCGAAAGCACACAAAATCACCGGTGTTAAGCCGCTGCGCAGCTATCGAGAAAACGCACGCATTATTCTTCTACAGCGGGTTGAAGAAGTTTACAGGTGGGAGCCGTTCATTCGGGATGCAGCAAGACGTGCAGAACTCCATAACATGCGAATTTCGATTAAACACCTCCGGTATACTATGGAACTTTTTCGCATGGCTTACCGGTATCCGAAAAAGCATTCCAAAAAACTTGGCACGACTGACGATAAACGTTTTGCTGAATTCCTTGCGGTGATCGTCGATTTGCAAGAGATACTCGGCGACATCCATGACTGTGATGTTGTCTTGGAAGTATTAACTGATTATGGGACGCAATCGGGGCACGAGACTGTAGCATCAGGCGTTGCTAAGCTCATCGCCCAGACAAAAAAGACCCGAAACGCGGATTACAAAACATTTTTGGAAAAATGGGAATACTTATCTGAAATAGATTTCAAACAGAAATTATTGTAATTTTTGGCATCATAATCAATTCAATTTAGGACTTACGCAATTTTTCCATGAGATCCTAAGTATTGCGCACCGCTGGTGAGGTTGGGAATGCAGATCGCATTTGGGCGCGTACGCCGCAAAACCTCGCCAGCAAAGGAAGTTGCGTAAGCCCTGTGTAAAAGGACACGTGGAAAACGTGCATACGGGAGACTATTGAAATGAGCACCAACGTTGTCGGTGTCGATATGGGTGGCACCAAGATACTGTCGGCTGTCATAGACGCAGAAGGCAATATCTTAGGTACAGCCAAAGTTCCAACGAAGGCGGAGGAAGGCACATCTGTTGTGATCGATCGAATTGCCAACTGTATACAGAAAGCAATCGACGAATCAGGTGTTGCCTCGGATTCAATTCAGGCAGTGGGGATCGGTGCGCCGGGACCGCTTGATCCGGCAACAGGGGTTGTCATTTTCGCACCGAACCTCGGTTGGCGGGATGTCCCACTGAAGGCAGAACTTGAAACACGCGTCGGCATTCCGACGTTTGTTGATAATGATGTGAATGTTGGGACACTCGGTGAGCACGTGTTCGGCGCGGGGAAAGATGTCCAGAACGTCGTCGGGATTTTTGTCGGCACCGGCATTGGCGGTGGTATTATTCTGCAAGGTGAGTTGTTCCACGGTGCAAGTAAGACGGCTGGTGAAATCGGGCATATCATCGTCAAAGCAGACGGACCGAGGTGCGGATGTGGCACACGTGGCTGTTTGGAGGCACTCGCGAGCCGAACCGCTATGGCAAAGCAATTCCAGAGGGCAATTCTGAAAAAAGGAAAGAAGAGTGTGATCTCCAAACTCACCAATGGTGACCTTGGGGCTATTCGGAGTGGGGTCTTGGCGAAGGCGATTCGCTTAAACGATAAAGTAACTCTGAAAATCATCAAAAAGGTGACGAAATATCTTGGTATCGGCATCGGTTCCATCGTGAATTTCTTAAATCCTGAGATGATTGTGTTAGGCGGTGGGGTCGTTGAAGCACTTGACGATACGTTTTTAGATAATATCCGCAGTGCCGCTGAGAAGTACGCGCTGCCCAATACGTTAAACGGAGTCCAGATTGTACGGGCGAAACTGGGGGACAATGCTGGTATTCTGGGGGCGGCAGCGTTGGCAAGGCAGCGACTCGGAGCGGCGTAGAGAAACCGAGGCGCGACGGTCTCGGTTTATAAGTCCAGGGAGGGAAATCCATGTTAGTAGATGATAACAGAGAAGAACATCGGATGATGATTTTCGGCAACGATAGCCATCTCGTCCAAGATCGGTTAATCGTGGAAAATGACGCAAAGCGCGACAGAATTCTGGCACAGAAGGTGCACGAGGAATCCCATACCGTCACGTTGTATGTATTGCTGAAGGATTATGGGCTCACGCCTATCTTTCGCATCAAGCCACGCATCCGCTTCCATCGCTCTAACTACGATAACCTCTCTTCGAGCTCACCGATCCAATACAGCCTTGATGATATCATTCATTTCGCTGAGTTGAAACGCGGTCTCGATTTAACAGAAAAGATTGACGATACCAAACTCGCTGAGATTCTCGGTGACGCGCCTACACTCAAGGATATGGCAGATGATGCGGCGTTGCAGTTAGTCTCGCAGCGCGACGTATCTCTCGGGAACCCACCATTCAAAACGAAAACTAAGATTTTTGGAAAAAGCGAAGATGAAGGTGTGGAAGAGGGGGGCATCCCTATTGGAAATTTTCTTGATGCCTTGAATCAGCCGCAACAGACCGAGCAAATTTTCAAACGGTTTGCACGTGGAAGCGAATTCGCACGCGATTTGCGGGAGGCTTTGGCACCCTACAAAGACTTTGAATTCCAATTCGGGCTCTACTCTCGATATGAACGACGAGATTGCGTCTTGGCGAATGGTGACACTGAAACCAGCGGGAATTACCGTGCAACATTCGATCCGTGGACCGCACTCGGTTATATCCGAACTGCGGGCGATACATACCAGTTCCAAATCTTGGCACACGAGCGCGGCACCCGATGGGAACACAAAGTTATGTTAGAGCAGATGGACGCTTCAACGCTTGAACGGCTTGCTACGGAAATTCCAGGGCTCCGCCGCCAGTATCTTATTGGGCGGGTCTTGTCGAAAAGTCAAACAGCATTGACCCGCTTAGCCGAACTTCGCCAATCACAGCTAAATCTTACAACTGATTTGCACACTGGATATACGCTCCGGTTAGAGATACCTGTCCCTGAAAATCGGTTTTCTGTGATCGAGCACCGCCGAAAATTGTGGGAAACGTTTAACAGAGCCGGCACCTATCGCCTCCATCCACTGAACGGTGAATTTGTTGAGAAACACCATAACATGGCAAAAGGCATCCGAGATGGTATTGTTTGGACCTTGGATTCTGTTGATCTGCTCACAGGGCAACCGTCGTTAGAG
>JAKZUG010000537.1:0-4600 GCA_047516705.1 Candidatus Poribacteria bacterium
TACACGCCCCTATATCTCGCAGAGGCGTGCTATAAATACAACTACCGAGAAACTAACATCTTTGAGAAGTTTCTCACCGAAAATATGAGGTGAGACATCTGAAAAAAATGAAAATTTCCAAGTCAAAAACGACTTATTCCGAAACTAAATGCCCCTGCATAATTCCCTGAGAATCAAAACTTGTTTGACAAAAATGCACAGATTCGCTACAGTATACCTGAGAAACAGAACGAACAACTTCAGTGACTATAGAGACGGAGGTATTCCTATGCCATTTGGAGGCAACGACTGGCTCGCTTTAACCGACGAACCGACACTGGAACCAGAGATGCCGATCTGCGACCCGCATCACCACTTTTGGGATTTCCGAACCGAGCGCGTCCCTTATCAACGGTACCTGCTCCATGAACTCATAGCAGATATTGACAGCGGACACAATGTGCGTTCTACCGTGTTTGTTGAGGCGAGAGCGATGTATCGCGCTGACGGACCGGAGGAGATGCGTCCTGTGGGTGAAGTCGAATTTGTGCAAGGGTTAGCGGCTGCGAGTGCCAGTGGTCTATACGGCACGAGTCGCGCTGCCGCTGCGATCATTGGGCACGCGAACCTGAACTTGGGTGAACGCGTTGAACCCGTACTGGAAGCCTTGCAAGCAGCAAGTCCAAATCGGTTTCGGGGTATCCGACACTCTGTCACCTCGGATCCGCACCCAGAGATAGGCGGAACTTCCGCATACAGAACAGCAGAACAACTGGCGCGTGAGGATTTCCGTGCGGGTGCGCGAGTACTGGCAATTATGGGGATGTCCTTCGAGGCGTGGTTATTCTTTCCACAACTCCCTGAACTCGCAGATTTTGCGAAAGCAGTCCCCGATCTGACGATTATCCTTAACCATATTGGTGGTTTGCTGCGGGTCGGTCCCTACGGTGGTAGGGATGACGAAGTGCTGGCAACTTGGCGGAGCGGTATCGCTGCAGTGGCGGCTTGCCCTAACGTCAACATAAAACTGGGAGGTATCGGGATGCCGCGCACTGGGTTTGATTGGCACGAACGGGAAAAACCGATCGGTTCTGAAGAGTTAGCCGAGTCTATCGCACCCTTTATGCATTACTGTATCGAGCAGTTCGGTCCGGAGCGGTGTATGTTTGAAAGCAACTTCCCGGTTGACAAGGTTTCGTTCTCCTACAATGTGATGTATAATGCCTTCAAACGGTTGTCATCGGGCTATTCGGACGATGAACGCGCTGCGTTGTTCCACGACACCGCTGCTGGTGTGTATCGGATAGATGTTTAATTCAGATAGCAAGTCCTGAATGTTATTCTGTTACTTGCCCAGGTGAATAGGGAGCATCGCTCAAACGGGTAAGAAAGCTGCACACACATCTTGATTCGTCAAATTAATAGACCTTACTACGGTGCCCGATTTGGTGAACACTCACCACCCGAATGTGCGTGTTAAAGGAATAAATGATTCGGTAATCTCTGGCAACTGTTAAACGGAATTTACCTCTGTATTTGCCTTTTAATGCCTTGTGTGGTTGGTTATCACAATTTGCACATAATCGTTCCAATTTTTCAAGAATCCGAGCCTGAATTGTAGAATGCAAACGCTGCATATCCGATTGGGCACGCGAGTCTAACTCTAACGTGTACATTTCAATTTCACCCCGAACTCCTTCGCAACCTCCTCAAGCGTAATCATTTCCGCTGTCCCGTTCTCATGATCTGCTATACGTTGATCTAACTCTTCAGCAAACTCCGGACGGAGTTCTAACCCTTCGTCCGGATCGTAGTGGTAGTCCTCAAAGGCGACCTCCAAGAGTTCATAAGCGACGTAAAGTTCTCGAAACGCTATGTCTAACTCCTGATCTGTCGGATTCTGTTTAAGCAACGCGACGAGCCGCTCCCGTACCGGGAAGAGCTCTTCGGCGACAAGGGAACGGAGCAGGTTTCGATATTCGTCCGGTGGCAACTCAGCGATTTTCTTCTCTGGCATCGGATCGCTGTTTAGGTAAAGCCCCATCCGTCTGAAGTTCCGCTCTTTGAGCGTTGTTTTCCGGTTGGCGAGGACATATTCGCGTTGTCGTTTTAGTTTTTTGGCGAGCGGTGTATCTGGTGTGAGTCCTTCCAGTGGGTCTTCCTCGTACGCCTCCAGCCAATAGGCGAAATCCACATAGTCGCCCTGAAAATGGAAGAACTCCGCTTCCAATGCCTCTTGCGAACTATCCTTTGTAAGTAATGCCGCAAGGCGTACCCGCGATTTAAACAACTCCTCGTTGACGAGGGTGTGGAGCAACTCGCGGAATTCGGTGGCGTTCATCTTTGTAATGTTTTTCATGATTCTCTCTGTATGCTTTACAATTTTAGCGTTAAGTATAACATAAAGCCTAATTGATGTCCAATGTGGGCAGGGCTATTTAGTTTTCGGTCTTTTAGCCGTTTTGGTTGGAAAGTCGCGATTCGGAGATCGCTCCTACAGGGGTATGTTGAGATTTAGGGTTCACTTTTATCGGAGAACTGAATGACCCTGCCAATGTAGGTGTGTAAATATTTTGTCAGCGGGTCGTCTGAATCAGGATTTTCAGGATGGCAGCACTACAAGACGGGCGAGGAAACCTCGCCCCTACGTTATGTTGATTTCGGTGTTTCCGAAGATTTAGTGTCAAAAACTTTACACACCCTAATGATGTGTGTGAATATTTTATCAAAAGGGAAACCGAAGGGTTATACACCTGTCGCCCCGCTGGGGCTTAGATGTGCGTTCCAGAATCGGGGTTACAAACTCCTCCTACAAGCGGAAAGAAACGCCTAATGCCAAAAACTTTACACACTCGCGCTGTTAGGGTCATTTAGTTTTAAGAAATTCTCGGTTTTTGCACCTGTTTTTTTTGAACCGGTGCGGTTAGGAATGCAGATCGCATTTGGGCGCGTACGCCGCAAAACCGCACCTACCGGTCCTGGTTATCCAAAAACGGATTATAAAGTGGAAAACTAAATAGCCCTACTGCGCTGTGAAATTCAGTTGACACCCTTCACAAAACATGGTATCCTTGGAGTGACTCATGAGAGAAAAGGCAAGATTGACCTAGCCATTGATGATTACAGCGAGGTGATAAAACTCAATCCAAATTCTTCCCGCGCTTATTCCGACCGCGCTCGTGCTTAGAAAAAGAAAGGCGAGACAGATCTAGCCATTGACGACTATAGAACAGCAATGGTATAAAAGCGAATTTCTACTCACCTTGGATCAACTTGAACTTATGCGCAGCCTCTTCTACACCGACAAATCGGCTGTAGATCCCCACGCGACTGAGTTTGCCTTCCCAATTTCGATCGCCATTCGCTTCATCACCGAAAAGCAACGGATAGCGTTCCCAATTACTGAAATCCCCTTGTGTCCCGTTGCTAACATGGACAAGTTCACCGTTAATGTAGCAGTAGACGTTCCCGTCAAAATAACTGACGATGACGTGCGTCGGTTTTCCCTGTTCAATCTTACCGAAAGCAAACTCGCCACCTAACGCATTCGTGCCGGTTCTCGGTGTACGAATTCTCACAGCAAAACTGCTTCCATCCTGCCCGAAAGTGAAGTTACGATGGGTAGCGTCGTTTGAGAACGAAACGAGATAATCCTCGCGGGACCGCTCTGACTCAGGTTATCGGTCGTAACGAAACACTCAAGTGTCAACTGGTTCCTCGCCTGACATGCTGCGAGGAGGGGGTCATTCACACCTTTAGTAAGAAAAGCACCGCCGGTCAGGTCCATCTGCCCGTCTTCACCGATTGTTGCCGCATCGCGAGCTTCAATGTCTCCACTATCCTCAAGTGTGCCGTGCCAGAGAAACACGAGTCCATCGCGTGAACCGGGGAATTCTGTATGCGTCCCGACATCAGCGGGTGCCGCTGGTGATACATGGATCGCAAGGGATGTCGTTGATGTCGCGCCTTCCGCGTCAGTCACAGTGAGCGTCACGATGTATTGTCCGAGGCTTTCGTAGACGTGCGTCGGATTCGATGCATCGGACATCGTGCCATCTCCGAAGTCCCAGTGATGCGTTAGATCGCCTGCTGCAGAGAAAGTCACTTTAAGTGGTGCGCTGCCTTGCAACACATCGGCGGAGGCTTTTGCCTCAGGACGGAGTTTCTCACCCGGCGAGTATGGCGTAAAACGATACGCAAAACCACTGTGTGGTGCAGCGAACGTATACGCTCCCGGTTGTGCTGTCCCGACTGGGACGACTTTCATGTTCCACGTATCCACACGATCGACTTTATAGGGTTGTTCTCCTTGCAAATCCAAGGTTATCGTTTGTGGGGCAGTTGTGTAAACAAGGTAGTATTCCCCATGCTTGGCGAGGATGTATCGACCTGCGTCATCACCGATCGGTTCAAGCGTATCAAACGGCGGTGCATCGGTTTCCATGAAGTCTGTGAGAAATGCAATTCTCGGCGGACTCTCACCGCGCAGCACACCGCCCTTTGCCCACCAGAGGAGGTCTTCGGGATGTTTGTATGTCTCCCCGTGTCCGACATAGCACCCAGAAAGGGTGCCTGCCCAGAAGTGTTGCACCATCTCTTCTGCAGTGATATTTCCCCACCC
>JAKZUG010000538.1:0-4524 GCA_047516705.1 Candidatus Poribacteria bacterium
GCGTTCAGCATTGTTTTCGCGAATTGACCCAATGCCGCACCACTCCAATTAATGAGCCAGCCTTCAAGAATTTCGATTGATAGATGATACGCTGAAAAAAGTTTAGCGAGCTGGGATTCAGAATCATTTATAATACAGATCCGATTGGGAACAATCACCGCATCAACAAACGCCGCATACCGCCGATCCAGAAAGAGGTTCGGAATCTCTGATACAATGACCTGCTTCTCCTTGAGCATCTCGAATTGAGAAAGATACCCGCGCGCTTGACACGCGTCGTAAACAAGACAACTCGGGCAAATACTTTTATTCGGATCACCGCCCTTCTGCTCCAATGCATCACATCTTTCGGCATCTTCGCAGACGTTCCCGTGCGCAAAAGGGTTCTGCATCCGTTCAGCAAACTGTATCTCCTTCACCTGTTCCCAGTGATAGTTTCTTGGTTTCCATCGCCCGACGGTAATCCCCTGACACTCATAATACTGCTCTGCGTTCTCTGCGTCATAAGTGGTATTAGAATTTACACAGATAGGCGCGGTATTGAGAAACGTGGCTTCCATCTCACGTTTCTTTTCAGTGCTTATGGAACCCGTAACAATCCCAAGAATGCGCGCTTCCGCTTCAAAGACATTCCTCTCATCCGCCGCCTCAGCGCGTTCCACTTTTTTAAGGAGCGGTCTCGGTCGTTTAATTCCAATCGGAGAAAGCTCACCGCGTTGCACTGCAAGAATATTTTCACTCACAACTTGCTCCGTTTCTAACGATTCTATGACAGCGAAATCGTCAAAATCCTGTGTATCCACGATCGCTTCGTTTATCGTGTCTAATTCCGATGCTGGAGCAGGTTCATGTAGCAACTCTCGTAAGACATCAAGAAAAGCGAAAAGCACGTCTTTAGAAATGATGGGCGGGTCTAATAGGCTGCCCTTAAGAATCTCGTAGCGGGCATCCCAGCGGCTGTAGCCTTTATCCCCAACGATGTCTACATAGATATCACGATCGCGAGGATGATCTATGTCAGGTAGATGCTTATGAACATACTGTCTCGCATCCGTAGTATTTGGATGAAGATAGTCCGGCACTCGACACGAAAACCGCAAGCCGCCACCCTTGAGTAAGGTGAGTAGCGGATTCATAACAGCGTTGACGAGTGCCTCCACACAGGAAACAACGGCATCAGGCGCATCTCGGATCGCTCTGTAGGTGAACTCGATGTCATGCCAGTTAGCACCCTCGCGTGCAGATGGTGTTCCTGTATAGACTTGAATGCCCCACGACGAAAACCATCGCCTCGCCATCCAGTCGAGTGTGCCTTGTCGTCTTAAGAGACGATTGCCGCCACAATACGCTGGACCCTGATCGAAGGGTGACTGTCCAATCGGCATAAACGAAATATCTGCCTGTTCAAGAGCATGCAAAAGCAGCGGATACCGATGTGCACAATAAACAATATAGTGGTAAGGATACTCACCGTGCAACGTGGGTGAGACAATCGTCTCCCGCTGCTGCAGGTCCTTTCGTCGCCGTTCATGGCACTGTTGGATAATATGCTTCACAGATTCCATGTGGGAAATCTCCATAGAAAACATACGTTATCGGGTGTTCACGAACCTTAAAAACGACTTAAGAGAGTTGTGTGAAAATTGCGAACCTAACGCCGTTTGTGAGAGGGCGGGGAGAAAAGTTTCGCTACCTTCCGCTCTCATATTCGTTGCCCCGGATGGAGCAGGTGCCGTCGCACCGTTTGTGGATTATTATGCTATAAACGAGATAAATTGTCAAATACATCTTTGCTGAATATCTCAATATTGGTTTGCAAGCTGCCACAAAAAGTGGTATAATTCCGTCATAATTAACATAATACCTTGGAGACTGCTTTTGAACATTGATACATTAAAAGGAAAAACAGTTGGTGCCGCTGTTTCGGGTGGCTTGGATAGTTGCACCATTACGAAGTGGTTAGTTGATAATGGGGTCAAAGTCGTCTGTTTTACGGCGGACCTCGGTCAACCCGACGAACGGGACGTTTCTGAAATTAAGGAACGGATGTTGGCGTGTGGTGCTGAAGAGGCTGTTATTGTAGATGCGAAAGACGCGCTGGCGGAAGATGGTATCCGTCTTATTCAGTGCCAAGCGATGTATGAAGGTGGCTATTGGAATACGACAGGTATCGCTCGGCACGTTACGGTTAAGGCTCTCCTACCGGAGATGGAGAAACGCGGTATTTCCATCTTAACACACGGTGCAACAGGGAGAGGCAACGACCAGGTACGGTTCCAACTCGCTACCAATATGCTCAATCCACACTTTGAAGTCTATGCACCATGGCGAGATGCTGAATTCCTGAAAAAGTTCGGCGGTAGAAAAGAGATGATTGATTTCTGCCAAGTACATAACTTGCCGGTTACTGCGACACACGAGAAACCCTACTCAACCGATGCAAACCTCCTTGGACTGACACATGAAGCCGGACGACTCGAATCGCTGAAGACCCCTGCAGGTTTTATTACTCCCGGTATGGGAGTCCATCCAAAAGACGCGCCTGATGATGTGGAACACTTTACGGTTACCTTTGCGCGTGGAACACCTATTGAGGTCAACGGAAGTCCCGTCACACCCCTTCAGAGCCTGACAGAGGCGAATCGTATCGGTGGACGGAATGGGGTCGGCATCGGCATTCACACCGTTGAAAATAGGTTTGTCGGGATTAAGAGCCGTGGCATTTATGAATCGCCGGGGATGGAATTGCTTGGGAAGTGTTACGAGTATCTGCTCCAACTGATTTTAGACAGACGTGCGCGCCGACACTTTGATAGTGTAGCACCGACAGTCGCTGAACAGATTTATCAAGGCTACTGGTTTGATGCTGCGACGCAGGCGTTACTATCCTCGATTCAACCGCTCACCGACTTGGCGAGTGGGACTATCACAGTAGCACCCTATAAAGGGAATGTAGCAGTCCACGCTGCAGGCGGTGCCCAACATTCGCTCTACTCCGAGGAGACGGCGTCTATGGAGGCGATTGGGGACTTTGATCACGCCGATTCGGAAGGTTTTTTAGCGGTACTTGGCGTAGGGGCGCGGGCATCGGCTGTTGCTGGACAGACGCAGGAATAATGCGCAACGAGTTTGTTGTAGGTGTGCTTTAGAACGCGCCATACAAGTCAATTTAAGAAAAACAACCATCGTGGTTCCAGATGCCGTAGGCACTCTTTGAAACTCCGCCGGATCTTAGACTGAAACCTTGTATATGCTAAAAACCTCTTGAGTCCCGTAGGGACGGTATGTTTATAGAAAGGCGTTGAGGAAACATATCAAGCCCTGTAAGGGCGGCATGTTTATATCTACAGTTGATAAAACGCTGTCAAAAATCTCTAAATTGACACCTATGGTGTGCTTTAGAACGCGCCTACAAGAGATGACTGAATTCAATCGTGCACCGCGCATACTTTCGCTGTGTGAGCCAGTCCGGCGGGGTACAAGAAATCAATTCTCCTAATCTGCAACATCAGAGTACTCCGCAGATTCCGCTGGGCTATCGGCTTCCAAGCGTTTGATGGATAGCCTGCATCCGAATGCTTTGAGGATTGTCCTAAGGGTATCTATTTGTAGTGTCTCGTTGTTATCAAGTGCCTTCGAGAGGATTTCTGAGGGGATGTCGGTTTGCTCGGCAAGTTCGGAAACCCCGCCCTGCGCTTCTGCGGCGGTCCTCAGCCCATGCAGCAATGCAGTAGTGCTTCCGAAAGCATGATACTCCTCCAGTAGTGCTTGAATAAAGCCAATTGCCTCTTCGCGGTCGGCAAGTACTTCCATGAGGTATTCGCTGAAGGTCCTCGTTTTTCTCATAGATATGCCTCCTTGTATTGCCTCCAATATGTTTTTGCGCGATTAATGTCTCGCGTCTGTCCAGACTTACCACCGCCCCAGAGCAGAAGGACGATTGTATTCTTAATTTCACCCTAATAGATTCGATAGCCTGCCCCGATACCTGCCTAGCAGGTGTGACGTAAGGGATAAAAGTGTAAAGATTCAAGGGGATACTGACCTCACACAACGAAAACCGTAGACGTTGAACGTAGACGTTGGTGACCAGAAGATGCGATCGGCGACCCGCAGGTATCGTGCTGAAGAGACCCAGGAACCGCCGCGCAGCACGCGAGCCGACTTAACACCTAAATAGTTTTCTGTAATTAAATCTAAATTTGCTATCGTCCACACGCCAGCAAGTGGATTCCGCCGCGGCGAACGGGCATAGAATCTACTATCATATTCATCAAGACACCACTCCCACACGTTACCCGCCATATCATACAGACCATAACCATTCACACCATATTTACCCACTGGTGTTGTATCGCGTATATTCTGATTATAGTTCGCTCGCGCAGGCGGGATTGTGTCGCCCCACGGATACTTGCGACCTGACAAACCACCCCGCGCTGCTTTCTCCCATTCTGCTTCTGTCGGCAGCCGTTTATCCGCCCACTCCGCATACGCCATCGCCGCATACCAACTCACATACAC
>JAKZUG010000539.1:0-2503 GCA_047516705.1 Candidatus Poribacteria bacterium
GAAAGGACCAATAACAACTTCCGGATCAAGGACTGTAGTTGCAACGCGGAAGAGAGCATTTGCACCGCTCTGCTCGTCGTTTCTATCTCCTGCGAGAACACCTCGGGAGTTTCCGGAACTCAGAGCGGATTCACCGGGGGAAGGTTCTGCACCAACAAAGTACGCCACACGTTGAACATCGCTTAAGAGCGGCAAAGGAACTTGTGAAGCATTTTGGGATTGGAAACTTGAAAGCTGCTGGAGAAAAGGATCAGGATCTGTATTCACGAGCGTAACGAAACTGAACATGTCTCTTTCGCCCAATTGGCTAGGTCCATCTTGCGTGTACAGGGCAAGTTCCGGTTCTTGCAGTGAGACTTGCATGTTTCCCAAATCCGTCACGAGACGATCCATAGCAAAACGGCACCTTTGGGCAGCCAATATTCTCCCTTCGGTCTGACGGTAGGCATCCACAGCTGACTTGAACGCAAAATACGATGATCCGCCGATGATGACGAGGATGCTAACTGCCATTAGCATTTCAATGAGCGTCAATCCACTCGCGTCGGTTGCGTTGTTGGTAGACATTTCTTGAATTTTCATGTCTGCGATGCCTCGTTGAAACGGCAGGAAAACGATTAGCGACCGCCACCAGTCTGCTGTCCTTGCTGCGTTTGTGTCTGTGGCTTTTGTCGGTCAGCGATAAAGGTGTTCATAGACATAGAACGTTCGCTGTTTCTATGTTGCCATGTGACGGTTACTTGGACTTGTCGGATGTTTTCAACTTCCTCAGATTCTATGTCCTGAACGACAGAATTCCAGCGATAGCGTGTGTTTTCACCGAATTCACCCGACTCGTCCCCGACATCCGGATAGCCGCTCATCTCAATTTCTGCCATCCGAAATTTGAGGAGATAAAGTGCCGTAGTAGTGTTGTCTGAAAGTCCTTGGTTACGTGCAGCGGTAGCAAAAGCGTGCAAAAGCGCGGGAAGCACAGCACCCAAAATTGTTAATGTTACGAGTATCTCAACGAGCGTAAAACCGTTTTTTTCTGTTTGCGATATGTATTTAATTTGCGGTTTCATACTTTTAACATCCCCAGTTAATGCGTTATCTATTTTCAAATTGTGCGTAAGATTTTTAAATCGCGGGTTCTCGTTCACAGCGACATTTTTCCTATAGGAGCAAACGCCATCTCGTTCACAGTGACATCAGAAGATTTAGAAGAACAAAGCACTCGGAACTATAACCACGTTAGTTTGATGCTTCAAATCCCAACGTTTCAATCTCTTCAGGAGCGAGTTGTCGGACACTAACACGTCCACTTGCTGCTTCAACAGCGACAGACATTAGCTGATTTCGTGAGTTTTGGAGGTAGATGAGTGCCTCTTCGGAAGTCGCGTTAGGCGAAAAATAGATGTACCCTACACCTGAATCAGTTTGGACGGTCTGACCATTGTGGCTGCTTACCATTGCGATTAACGTAACGTTCTGCTCAATCAGATAAGGCACGCCCAAGATACCGCTGGAACGGGTTGTTGTCGCTTGCGGGTTGCCGTTTGTGGTATTCTGAGCAGCGGTCACAACCGTAGAATTTCGGGCTGTAAGTGCCGAGGTGAGCGGATTACTCGGGTTAAACGTTTCACTGGAGGCAAGCCAGCACCGCCCGTTGTCAAGATCAAAGACGACCAAGTGTGTCGTTCTATCGGTGATTGCCATATCCCGTGCAAACGTTAGTAGGCTACGGATAGTATAGGCAGATGCTTTCAATCGACGCGTTGCAGCGAACCCTTTCAGTGTCGGCATAGAGACCGCGGACAGTATACCCATAAGAGTTATGACGATCAGTAACTCCATGATTGTGAAACCACTTTGGGGTTGAGAAGTAGGCGAGATCCGAATATCTCGCCTACCTGTCGTTTCCATCACTGTTTAATTGACTCCTGCTGTCTCTTCAACCCAATTGGTGATGTCCGTGTCTAGCTCGGTACCTCCCACCTTACCATCTTTTCCGGTTGAATAGAGATCGTAGTCGTAGCCATAATGTGTACCCGGTTGACGATAAATGTATGGACTCCCCCAGGGATCCGCGAAATTTGAGTTACCAGTGTAGGGACCATCCCAATTGGGCGGGGCAGGGCTGGGGGCACGCCATAAGGCCTCTAATCCCTGTTCGGTCGTCGGATATTCGCCTGTTGCGAGATAATATTGTTCCAAAGCGGTTTTGATCCCGCTAATCTCTGTTAGTGCCTTCGCGACATTCGCTTTCTGGGGGGCATTTATGACCCGGGGTGCGATGAAGGCTGCTAAAATTCCTAAGATGACGATGACGATCGTCAGTTCAATCAGTGTCAATCCGGATTCGTCGGATTTCAGTCGCTTGAACATTTCAATTTTCTCCTAAATTATTAAGTGATACAGTAAAATATGGTGCGTCTTGGCACCTTCAAGTATATTAACCGCTTAGTAATTGGTTTGCCTCAAAGATCGGGAGAATCATCGCAACAGCGATAAACCCGATAAT
>JAKZUG010000540.1:0-25321 GCA_047516705.1 Candidatus Poribacteria bacterium
GAGCAATAATTGTGAAAGCGGTTCTACTTAGCATGGATTCCTCCTAGTTTTTTTTTACCACAATTTTGAGCGTTACTTGCGAACCGGTATTAAAACGTCGATTTTTAAGTTACGTCAAAAATAATATACTCTATTTCCCTCGGAATTCTTTTCAAATCCCGTTTTGATCGTATGTATGCAAACGGAATAATTACTTTCCCGCGCACAGACAACAGCTTTCAATGTCCGAAACTGCATCGCGAACTCGCAAAATATAGAAAACCCGCAAGCAATTTATTCACACAGGCACTTTAGTATAAATTATAGCACTTTTCCCCAAAAAAAGTCAAAAGTTTTTTTCACGCTCGCCAGAACGACAGAATTGGATTTCAAAACACCCTTGATTTTTGATGCAAGATAAGATAGAATTTAGTATCCGTGCTTCTTGAAAATCGACACCGGTAGAACTGCTTTGCAAGCGTCGCGAGACTAACATTATTACCAACCAAGGGCTACTGACAATATGGGACAAATAAGCATTATCTTAATCGCAGGTCTACTCTTTCTTTTTTCCTTTGAACCGCCGCAAACAAACATAAATATCAGCGATATGCAGGTGGTGCTTTGGACAATCCTATTGACAGGGTTCCCGGTGCTCATCACGTGCTTCGTGGCATCGTACGTGGCACGAAGCTTTCCTGCGGACAAAGCGGAGAACCTACCGAAACTCTATCGCCTACGACGCTTCATGATTGTTTTTGAGTGTATTAGTTTAGCCGCGTATCTGTGTAATCTCTATCTGCTGAATTTGCCCGCTCTGATTAATAAACATCTCGCCTTTTTTCCGATGGAAAACCTACGCCAAACAATCGCGTTGCTTCCGCTTCTGATCGGTCTCATCTGTATCCGTCTTGTGTTCTATCAAGTAAACCGGCTCCAACCGGGACACTACCGAGAGGTTGTTACGCTTCAATTCAAGTTCCTGCTCTTCCCCCTGCTGCCGATGTTTGTTTATCTCGCCACAGTGGATACTGTGTACTGGCTCCCATATTCAGTACAGGTGTTCATTAGCGAGCACCCCTATGTTCTAATAGGCGTGATTATACCAGTAATTGCATCCGCTTATATTCTCGCGCCATTGCTCATGCAGTTTCTATGGAAAACAGAACCACTGGCGGTAGGTTCAGCATTGAAGGGAAAATTAGATTTGTTGACGAAACAGAGTGGCATAAAATACCGGGATATTGTGGTATGGCAGACCGGTTCACTGTTAATAGCAAACGCTGCAGTCGCGGGGACCTTTCCGTGGAATCGTCGAATTTTCCTGACAGACGCGCTCCTCGAATACTTTACAGATGAAGAGATTGAAACCATTGTTGCCCACGAACTTGGACATATCCGCTACAGACACATTCCGACATACATGCTGTTTTCGATCTTCTATCTATTGAGTTATCTATTTTTCTTTGTTCTTGTTCAAGAGCCGTTGGTAGCACATTTCGGAGAATCACAAATCTTGTCAACGTTATGTTCGCTAACTTTTCTAATCGTCTATTTCGTGTTCATCTTCCGGTATTTGTCAAGACGCTGTGAACATCAGGCGGACCTATATGCAGCTGCGCTCACGGAGAAACCAGAAGCATTCAAAAATGCCCTGATGAAACTTGCTGTGCTGAATTCAGTGCCAAAATCAATTCGGCGGTTCTTTGAAATGTTCAACACACACCCATCTATCCACCGACGAATTGATTTTATCAACCAGTGGATAGAACACAATTCAGCCATTCAACGTTATAAAAGTTATCTAATTGAAGTCAAAATTTTAGTTGCATTGCTTCCGATATTGGGCATCCTCGCTTTGCTGTTGCTCCGGTAAGCGACAAAACGGATATCGAGCAGGTGAAGCTTAGCGATCCGCAATCGCCTCAATCAGAAGTCTGCTCTTCCGCAGTAAACGGTATCTCCTCGGGTTCTGTATCCTCTTCAATCGCAAATTGTAATCGCTCCACCATCCGGTGCAATGGCAATTCATACTTTTCTTGAAGGCGACGCTTTTCATCAGCGATGTGGAACGCAACGAGCAATGGAACCCTTTGCTCGTCAAAACCTTTTCTGAGATAGGATTCAACTAAACTTTTGACATAGTCAACGAGTTCGGAAATGGCTTCCGAGGTTAATTCCTCAGTCGGTTTGATAGTATAAGGTGTTCCGAGTATAACGAATCGAATCGGCTTATTAAGATCGTGTTCTTGCTGTTCCATTATGTCGTTATTGACCCCTTTCGTATTTTTCGGAGACTGTATGAGATTGTAAGATTGCTCTACAACGCTATATAGAGAGTGCCCGGTGCATTGTCTCTGTACACGGGGCAACACCCGTCCATTTCTCAAAGGCGATAGCTCCCTGATGCACTAACATACCGATGCCACCCAGAGTTTCGCAGCCGCGCGCAGCGGCGGCTCGCATGAGAGGTGTCACCGGAGGCGTATACACGATGTCGCAAACGATAGTATTCGGTTGAAGCCAATCGGCAGAAATTAACAGCGGATGTGTCGCATCCATGCTTGCCGTCGCAGTATTGATGAGGAGCATGCTCTGACGGACAGCAACAGGCAATCGAGCATCCGCAAGCCCCAACCCCTGCATGGAAATACCCGTTTTTTGACCCATCTCCTCAGCTAAGGAGACAGCTTTCTCCACTGTGCGGTTGGCGATCGTAATCGAAGCCACACCCACGAGTGCCAATGCAACGACCACTGCCCTCGCAGCACCTCCTGCCCCTAAGACGACGACATTTTTACCTACCGGCACAGACATGTTTCTGTTTTCTTCTAAGGCTCTCAAAACACCCGGAGCATCTGTATTATCGCCATGTATCCCTTCATCAGTAAAGGTGAGTGTATTTACTGCCCCGATGAGTTCTGCCTCCCGTGAGATTGATGTAAGATATGAGATGACTGCCTGTTTATGCGGAAGCGTCACGTTAATGCCAACTACGTTGATTGCTTTAAACCCCGCGATTGCATCTGCCAAATCAGTAGGGCGGACATGAAAAGGGACGTATACATAATCAAGCCCCGCTTTGGCAAAGGCAGCATTGTGCATTTGAGGCGACCGGCTGTGTTCAACAGGATCACCAATAACACCGACGATGCGGGTATGTCCTGTCAATAGGTGTTGCTTGTGCATTGTTTAATGGCTCTCGGCTCTCGGTATCCAGTTGTTAACGCCAAACCCGCGTGCGAGAAGAAATTAACGTTGTCTACGGTATCGAGTAGCCATCTTGCCGACCGCCGACTGCTGGCAGCCAATTGCTATTTCTCAAGCAGCTCTTCAACTGTCTGTTTCGCCGCTTCCATCTTCGGATAGCGAATGTCTCGATAGCCACGGACCTCCTCCACACATTTTAAAGCGCGGAGATGCTTATCGTACGCCTCTGCATTGGTCGGAGCGAACGTGTCAATCACACGGGAAATATACCACTCTCGGAACGCCTTCTCTTTCGCATGCCATTCAGGTAACAAACGTCTCAGAAACTTCATCCGTTTCATAAGGCTTAACTGCCAATTACGCGTATCGATATCCGCCTCAAACTCAAATCCCATCACAGTAAAATGAGGTCGATTGAGATGGACATATTTAATCCTGTCCCCGTTTTTCGGATCAACCTTATATAATTCCTTGTCACGTTCCAATTTCTCTTCGCTCGTCAGTAGGTGTGCAACGTAGACTTCATCCTTAATCAGCATTACCTTATGAAGATATCTGATAGCGGCTTTTGTCGCACGATAGTCGTACGCTTCTGAATCGCCCGCATAAATCTGTTTTATTTTTTCAACATATATCCGCGCGTACTTAAGATCCTCAAACTGAACAAGATCGTAGACGTAGAGTGCCAGGAGTCGATGCATGTTGTCCGAACCGATGTTTAGCGTTTCCACGGCACTTTCGACGAGTGTCACATATTCTTGTGCCAAACGCTTTCCGCCGCGTTTTCTCTCCAAAATCTGTCGTTTGGCAGAGAGCATTTCGGTGTAACTCAACTGGTGGGGTGCCTCATTCACTAACTGTTGGGAGTCAAACGCAAGCCGACGTCCGGCATTGAATGCCTTCATATTAGTATCCAAATCGGCATGCGGCACCATCTGTTTGAGTGCCAATTGGAGCGGTTTCAGTTCAAGAGGTATCAATCGTCGCTGGAAGGCAGTACCCAGGAGCATCATGTTTGCATACAACTTGTTGCCGAACAACTGCTCAGAGGCGGTAAACAGATCAATACCGAAATACGCGTCGGATTTAGTATGGGTCTGAAGTATCTCTTCCAGTGTGTCTGGATCAAAATGGTCCTTGCCGATAAGGGTAGATATTGTCTCAGTTTTTGCGGTATTGACCACAGCAGCCGTACGAGCAGGTGATGCGACACGGAAAAGTGATTGCGGTGTGATACCGCGCACCGCCTCTAAAATGTCAAGTCCTAACAGAAGATCCGCTTTGCCATACGGGATCATCGGAGAAGCCTGAACGCCGGGTTGCATATATGCGATGTGTGTATAAACCCCGCCGTTGCGAATTGCCAACCCTTTCCTATCACAGAACGTCACATCGTAGCCTTGGAGATACCCCGCAACGACAAGCACCTTCGAAATAGTCCCGATGCCCATACCACCGACCCCCGCAGCGTACGTGTTCCAACTCCGCTCAAACATCAGTGGTGGTGGCGGTGGTAACGGTTCATTATCCAAGAGGTCCCGGTAAACGGAAGCGACTGCCTGCTCTTGAGGTGGACGTTTGCGTGTGACGATAACTTCTTCAAATGCTGGGCACGCGTATTTAATCCGCGCACACGCACCATCAGAGACGCAATTCGACTGGTCAATGGCAATTTTCTCGCCATAATCCGTATCAACAACTTTTAAACCGGGACACCCTGTAACTGTGGTGCATTCCCGACAAAATTCGCAGACTTCAGGTGTGATATTGATATGCTTTTCGTGTTTCAGGAAACAGTCTTTGGCTATAGTTTTGCGTTGTTCACGACGGAGACGGCGATGATAGGTAATCGCACACTCCTTATCAGCAATGACAATTTTGACACCGGGTTTAAGAATGGTCTTCTCAAGGTATTTTTTGTAGTTTACCCGATCTTCCGGGTTGGTGCGCACAATATCTATTTCGGAATTGCCAGCGAGCCCTTGGGCAACTTGCTCAATGTCCTGCGCGAACGTCGGATTGCCGAGGATGTCAAGTTCATCCGCCGGAGTCGGTTGATGCCCTGTCATTGCCGTCGTTTGGTTGTCTAAAATGATATAGGCGATGTCTTGATTGTTTTTAATTGAATCTGAGATTGCTGCCATTCCACCATGAAAAAAGGTCGAATCGCCCATGAAAACGATCTGTTTATTTTCGATAAACGGGTCGATGCCTGCACCTGCCCCCCCACCTAACGCCATTGCGGAGAGGTTGTGCATCAACCGCGGAAACGGCTCATATTTGAGCATCGAATAGCAACCAATATCGCCGTGAAAGACGAGATCTACCGGTCCTGAATCGTGATGCTTCTTCATATAGTCCGCATCCATAAACTGTCTTGTGATTTCAAGCAAGACACTCGAAGAATCGCGGTGTGGACAGCCCGGACAGAAAGTAGGTGTCCGTTGCGGGATGTCAATTTGTTGTTCCGAAACTTCCTTTTGGAGTGCTTCTTCGCGCGCAAAGTGCCTCAAATCAACAAGGGTATCGCTCCCTTCCGGGTAACTGGTGGGTTCCCCCGTAGCGAGTCGGTGTTTGAGAAGTGGGATGAGTTTCTGGATGAGAATAGACGCATCCAATCCGGAGGCTGTGGGGATACCTACTAAACCGTCGGGGAATTGTTTGCCCCAGACGTTTACATACCGCTTGATGCTACCATCCTGGTACATTTGGGTAAGGAGTGCTTTAATTTCGTTTTCTAAGAGCGGTCGTTTCTCTTCAACCACGTAGATTTCGTCAACCTGTTCAGCAAACTCTCGGACGATATCTGCATCAATCGGATAGGTCATACCGAGTTTGAGAATCGGGATGTCGCCATATAGGTTTAATTCTCCGAGCGCGTGGAGGAGGCAGCTGTGTGCCAAACCAGCACTGACAAATCCGAGAGGATACCGCTTTTTACCTAAGTTATCCTCTACAAACTGAATTTTATTCAGTCCGAGAGCCCTTGCTGTTTCAAGTGCGGTGGGCAGTCGTTCCTGCAACGTTTCCGTCTCTATCTGGACAGTATGCGGCGGTAAGATAACCCGTTTATCGGCATCAATGAGTTGGGTATCAAGGTTAACTCGCTTCAGACCGCTAATGTCAGGATAAATGTTAGGCTGAAGTTCAACGTTCCCGCCACCACTCGCCTGATTTTCAGTGGTTAAATAGCAAACATAGAGGTCGGCTGCAGCAGAAATCTGGAAAGCACAGCTAACCCAATCCTTGAGTTCTTGAAATGTACTCGGTTCAATAAGTGGCGTATAGACATGCCGTGCCAAAAATCGGGAATCAGCAGGCACCTGTGTGCTGTGCGACCAAGTATCATCGCCAACGACAACGACAGCACCGCCGGTTGTTCCTGCAAGGTTGCTAATCGCCAGTGCATCCGAGGCTACATGCAAACCGACGCTTTTCATGAACGCAATTGCGCGGACATCTGCCATCTGAGAGCCATTTAGACGCGCGATACTTAACGCTTCATTGTTGGCTATCTGCGCGACGATGCCGTTGCTTTTCAACAACTCGGCATTACGTTGGATGACATCAAATACTTCGGCAAGTGGGGAGCCGGGATACCCCGTGAGAAGGCTAACACCACTCTCTAAGGCACCTTTAACTAATAACTCGCACCCAGTATAAACATGCGTTCCGCTGGCTTGTGTAAACCTGTCGTCCATATTTTTGTCCACAGGGTTTTCGTGCAGATTGACCTCGCAAGCCAACCTGAACACATCTCGAAACTCTACCTATTTTTCAGACAATAACTCTCGCGCATGTGCAAGTCCTATTTCTGTTTCTTCACCACCGTGCATTCGGGTGATCTCATTAACCTGCTCTTCTACCGTTAACGGTTTCGCTGTAATCAGCGTCCGTTCATCAACAACCGTTTTTTCTACTCGGAAATGCTTGTCAGCAAAACGGGCAATCTGTGGAAGATGCGTAATACAAATCACCTGTGAAAAGGCTGATAACTCTTTCAGTTTTTTACCAACAACATCCGCAACCTTGCCGCCAATGCCGCTATCAATCTCATCAAAAAGCAGTGTCGGAATCTCGTCAACTTGAACCAGTACTGTCTTTAAAGCGAGCATGATCCGGGAGATTTCGCCACCTGACGCAATTTTCGCAATCGGACGCGCTTCGGAACCGACGTTCGGTGCAATCAAGAATTCAACATCGTCCATCCCGTCGGAACGAAACGCATAACGCTTACCATCTACTTCAAACGGACCGCGTTCGTCTGGAATATGTTGGACGGATGCCTGAAACTCCGCTTTGTTCATGCCAAGCGTGCGGAGTTCCTTCTCAATCCGTTCTGAAAGATGCTTCGCGACGTGTAGCCGTTTCGCAGAAAGCGCGGTGCATAGATGCTGTGCTTCTTGGATCGTTTTCCGAATCTCTTCTTGGAGCGATGCCTGTTTTTCTGAGCCGAGTTGTAACGTCTCCAATTTTTGTTCTGCTTCGGCGTAGTAGACTAATATCTCGGAGATAGAGTTTCCATAACGCCGTTTCAGTTTCGCAATCAGTGCAAGCCGATCAGTAATCTCGTCCAATCGGACTTGGTTGAATTCCACCGTGTCCGCATACTGACGGATCTGTGAGGTGATGTCTTCCAATTCGTAGAGCGATGATTCCAAACGATCCTGCAATTCTGAGAGGCTGCTATCGATCTCGGATAATTTTGTCAGTTCCTTAGCGGCTTCTTCCAAGCGTTCAAGCGGACTGCCAAGACCTCCCATCCCGGAACCCTCGTTATCCAGTTGTCGATATGCCTTGTTTGCCGACTCATGCAACGCCTCCGCGTTTTTGAGCAGTCGGGCTTCATCTGCTAATTTCTCGTCTTCACCTTCCTCCAGGCTCGCTGAAGTCAGTTCTTCAATCTCAAATTCAAGGCGTTCCTTTTCCCGTTCTGATGCCGCCAAAGTGTCTGCAAGGGATGCTGCCTCTTGCTGCAAGGCACGTAGTTGTGCATATACCTTGCCAATCTGTTGCCGCGCCTCACTGCTCCCACCGAAATCATCTAAAAGCTTGAGATGCGTTTGGGTCCGAAACAGCGATTGATGTTCGTGTTGCCCGTGGATGTCAACAAGTAAAGCTCCGAGTGCCTGCAATTGCTTTAAATTCACCAAACGTCCGTTGATATGGCAGCGACTTTTACCGTTCGCGCTGATTTGTCTTGAAAGAATCACCACATCGGATGGGTCTAACACATCGCTAAACGCCAAATCGGTGTGCCACATCGGATGCGTATCGTCAGGTACGACACTCGCTTCTACCTTTGCAAAATCGGCACCTTCGCGTACAATATCGGCGGAGGCTCTCTCACCTAACACCAATCCAATCGACTTGAGGATAACCGATTTACCAGCACCTGTCTCACCTGTAAAGATATTCAACCCGGATGCCAGTTCCAATTCAAGTTCATCTATGAGGGCAATGTTGCGGATAGAGAGGGTTTCTATCATTCTTTTAACTATGGAGGTTCTGCTCGGTTTTCTCAGTTGTCGAAAAACCGGTTTCAGTCGAGAAATGATTTTCCTGTCTTCTACAGGTTCAATCTTGACTTAAGTGCATTATGCCTGTCTAATTCTTTCACCCAACATTAGTTTTTCACGCAAGGCTCTGTAGTAACTATGGTGTTGTGACCGTATAAGCCGAATTGTCCTTTCTGCTCTCTCCACTTTTATGACTGCGCCTGCAGTGAGGCTGTGTGTCTCACGCTGCCCATCCACAAACACATCAACACTCTGATACGCGGCACGCATCTTAACAGTTATCTCAGCATCACCACCAGCGATAAACGGACGCACGGTCAAACTATGCGGGGCAATAGGCGTTAGAAGGATCGCCTCTAACTGCGGGGCAACGATAGTACCAGCACAAGAGAGTGAATATCCAGTTGAACCACTCGGCGTTGCGATTATCAGTCCATCAGCATTATACGGTATAAAGAGTTCGCCGTCAATATACGCGTCTAATTCAATGAGGCGCGTATAGTGTCGAATAACAACATCGTTGAGCGCAAAAGCCCGGAACGGTTGTCGACTTTGGTTGGCTTCGGGCTCCCTGTCCACAACGACTTCTAACATCATGCGATGCTCTATCCGATAGTCCCCGGCTAAGGTCGCCTTCAAAGTCGGATAGAGTTGATCAAGCGATGCATCCGTCAAAAAACCAAGCGTCCCAATATTAATCGCTAAGATAGGTACATTCTCAATCTGTGGTGTATGGGCTGCGCTCAGTAGTGTGCCATCTCCACCCAGAACGAGAAGTATATCTGCTTGTTCAACTACCTCCGTTTTGGAGAGACCGGTTTGCGGATACCCCAATTCGACGGCTTGTTCCTCTGGCAGCAGCGGGACAAGACCTCGTTCTTTAAGCCACGTAGACACGCCTTCGACGACACCTGCCGCGTTCGCTTTGGTAGTATTGACAAAAAAACCGACCTTTTTTATTTGTTTCATCTCGTCATGCGAAAGGGGTTGCTTATAGACTATCAGTAAGCGGCTCGTCCTCTAATTCTCCAAGCGCGTAAATAACAGAATAACGCTACCGCCGACGAGAAAAGTCCCTACAGTGATGAACAGATTCATATCAAGTTGCGGTAAGATATGAGCGGTATCTATACGTTCCCCACCAATCATTGCAAACTCGCGAAAGGGCCATAACCCATAAAGTGAACCCACCATTAATCCAATGAGAAAGGCGATTGTAAGGTTGCGGTAACGTTCCAACAAATAGTTGAGCAACCGTGTAAATGTCAGAAGCCCAAACAGACAACCGAGCGCAGCGAAAGCGAGTATCAGAACACTTCCTGACATCGCCTCAGTTAAAGTGCCCCTGAGCAATCCTGGAACACCCTCTATCAGGGTGTTTATCGCCGTTAAAAGCGGGAAATAGACCCCGAGCGCGAGCATCAGAAACGAACCGCTGATGCCCGGCAAGATCATCGCCGAAATCGCCAGCGCCCCGCTTCCAAAAAAGAGTCCGAGTTCCCAATATGTTGGAAACCCAGCCGCGCGTCCAGGAGTGTCATCCATCATTATCTCGTTCCCAGATTTATAAGCAACCCGTTCTAACTGCTTTTCGTCCATACCGATGGAGAGGCTTAATATCAGGGCAATAGCAATTAATAGCACGAGCAATTCTTTCCAACCGAACGCCTTTAGCATTCGCAACGGTACGAGAATAGATGTTAAGATCAATCCGCTAAAGAAGCCATAAGTCGCGTCATGATGATTATTTAGCAGATAGACAATCAGTTTCGACGTAAGCAATAGAGCGGCGATCGCGCCAATGCCTAACAGTGCCAGAAATCTGAAGTCAATACGGCGAAGCTCGGCTCCTGCTTCCGTGAAGGCAAGTTTTTTGAATCTTAAGACCCCAATCAATTTTTTAGCCGTTGACAGCCCGATGCACTGTAATGCACCGATGAGTCGCTCATAGATTCCCAAAACGAGTGCAAGGGTCCCGCCACTCATACCGGGAATAATATTCGCAATACCTATCAGAAAGCCGTTAACAAGAAGTCGAAGTGAATTCATATTTTAGTTGTCAGTTGTCCCATCTGACGAACCGTCGTCAATGACAACAATCTCACTGATGAACTCAGACACTTCCTGAATTATCTGTCCAATTGTTTTAGATTCATTGTAAGCCGGTAGCAGGCAGGTTTCACGGTTTTGGATAAATTATACTATAAAAATGATTTTCTGTCAACGGTTATATGTGAAGAGTGTGTAAAGTTTTTGGCATTAGGCGTTTCTTTCCTCTTGTAGGAGGGGTTTGTAACCCCGATTTTGGAACGCACATCTCATCTAAGCCCCAGCGGGGCGATAGGTGTATAGCCCCTTCGGTTTCCCTTTTGACAAAATATTTACACACCCATTGGGACAGGGTAACATCAGACACAATCGCATCCATCGGACAGACCTTAATTTTCACTTGCAATCTCCTGTGAATTTTTATATAATACTTCACATAGGTTTATGGTTTAGGAGAAATAAAATAGTAGAAAAATTGGAGCGATGGTGGTTCCGTTAGGTATTGGAAGCACTATTTATAACAACTCGCTTTTGGCAGTGTAGATGAGAAAACATCTAACTGAAGGAGAGAATTTGCTTGCCTACTGGAAAGGCGTAACTGGTTTTATTTATCCACCGTTCAATATTTAAATGAAGGTAGTTGACAAATCATTACAACGTTAACAAGTAACCATCAATACCTCGGTTCATAGGAGTTGCACGATGGAAGTCCATTTGTAACACAATCTGTATGAAGTTTAAGAATTCAATTCGGTAATGCATCAGCAGCCTCTTATTGTAGGAGCGAGCTGTGCTCGCGATTCCTAATGACTACCCACATAAACAATTACCGAAATATTTATTTAATCTTCATTTAAGCAATATTAAAAATAATCTTTCGATTTTCCGGCAGGTGCCGAACTCGTAGGGGTGGGGTTTCCCCGCCCGCCATCAACCTACAATGTGCATATTTAATATTGAAACTTGCTTAGATTGTGGTCTTTGTGGTGTCTTTTCTGTTAGGTTACGTTTGGCAGCCCGCAAACTGACAGGTTGCGGTACGAAAACGCCTTGAATAATGAACCACCCTCAGATAATTCGGAAATTTTGAGAACCCCTGGCAGTGGTAATACGCGCTGGCCTGCGCGGGATGTCAGGTCGCCATTTAGTCGTCCTACTAATCAATCAACAGTCTACATTACCCATCCAATTCTTAAAATTTGATGCAGGAGGTATGCATGAGACAGACTGTCGCCGTTAAAGGCGCGCGAGAAAACAATCTACAAAACATTGACCTTGAGATTCCACGGGACCAACTCGTCGTCGTTACTGGCATCAGCGGTTCGGGTAAATCTTCATTGGCATTTGATACTGTTTACGCTGAAGGGCAGCGCCGATTCCTCGAATCGATGTCCACGTACGCCAAACGCTTTATTACACAACTCAAAAAGCCGGATGTTGATTTCATTGACGGTTTGTCCCCCGTTGTCTCTATTGAACAAAAAACGATCACGATGAACCCGCGTTCCACTGTCGGGACGATGACCGATTTGCAGGACTATCTCCGTATGCTCTTTGCAACGATCGGTGTCGCGCATTGCCCTTACTGTGAAGTCGAGATTCCCATCCGTTCACACTATCATATCTTGGAGCGGATGCTCTCCCTGCCAGAAGACACTGAGGTCGAGATTCACGCACCAGTCTTCAAAATCTACGGTGAAGATTACGATTACCTTTTTGACGACATCCGCACGAAAGGATGCAGACACATCAAAATTGACGGCATTGAGCACGACATCAGCGAGGAAATTGAACTCGATCCAGATCAAGAATACGATCTCCAAGTGATTGTTGACAAATTCTATGTCAAAAAGGATATTGACAAGCAGGTGCTCGCCTCACTTGAACATGCGATGCTTGTAGGCGAAGGCTTCATGCGTTTTGATGTAAAGTTTCCAGAAGATGCCGAAGCAGACGCGATACAGCGGTTAGAAGGTTTCGGATGTCCGAAACACGGTGTACTCATGGCTGAACTCGGAGCGCATCACTTCACTTTTAACGAACCGAGCGGCGCGTGTGTAACCTGCTCAGGACTCGGCACCTACTTACAGGTACACCCAAACCTACTCGTCCCCGACAAGACCCGAAGTATCGCCAAAGGCGCATTCGTCCACCAAGCCTTTAACTACGATCCCGATAGATGGGACGGCAGGACAATGTACAGCCTCGCTGCACACTACGGATTTGATCTGGACACGCCTTTTGCTGATTTACCAGAAAATATTATTGACCTCCTCTATCACGGCACACACGGCGAAGAATTCCCGATCCGACAACCAGAAGGCGCAAAACCTGTTGAAAAACGCCACCTCGGTCGGAAAATCCGTTTCGACGGAATTATTACCCGAATTGATAGACACTATCGCCGCTACCGAAAACAGGGAGAGGCGCACTCCGGCATGGAAGAATATCTCCGAAAAGTGATGGTAGAACGCACCTGTCCGGATTGCAACGGTGCTAAACTCAAGCAACAGCGACTCCTTGTCACTATTGACGGTCAAACCATTCACGAAGTTGGCGAACTGCATTTTGAGGAATTAAGAGATTTCTTGTTGGCTATCACAGATCTCCCGGAAAAGCAGCGCGAGGCAGGCAACCGCGTTAGCAATGAAATCGTCACTCGGATTACCCTCCTCCTCGGCATCGGACTCGATTATCTAAACCTCAATCGTCGTTCAGCGACACTCTCCGGCGGCGAATCCCAGCGCATCCGCCTCTCCACACAGATCGGCTCCGGGTTAATGGGTATGCTCTATGTCCTTGATGAACCGAGTATCGGTTTGCATCCAAAGGACAACGCTAAGATGATAGAAACTTTACGAAAATTGCGGGACATCGGCAATACCGTTATCGTTGTTGAACACGATGAAAGCACAATTCGCGCCGCAGATCATATTATTGAACTCGGACCGGGACCCGGTGTCCACGGCGGACACATTGTCGTTCAAGGTGAACTTGAAACGATACTTGACTGTACTGAATCTTTGACAGGTCTCTATTTGAGTGGAAGACGAGAGATCCCAATGCCAAAGCAACGCCGCAGCTTAAACGGTAAATTCCTGAGTATTGCCGGTGCCAGAGAAAACAATCTGCAAAATATTGACGTTGATATTCCGGTCAGCGTGTTTATCTGCGTTACCGGTGCTTCCGGTTCTGGTAAGAGCACCCTCATTAACGAGATTCTCTATAAGAGGTTGTATTCTATCTACCATGACAGTCGGACCCTCTACGGCGCGCACGATGAACTGGAGGGACACGAACACGTGAGCGATGTGATTCGCATCGATCAATCACCCATCGGGCGTTCCGCGCGTTCTAATCCTGCCACATACATCAAGTTTTACGATAATATCCGTAAACTCTTCGCCAGCACGCCACTCGCGCTTTCAAGAGGCTATACTGCCTCCCGATTCAGCTTCAACGTCAAGGGTGGAAGGTGTGAGGAGTGCCACGGTGAAGGGACTATCACTACCAAACTTCATTTTATGCCGGATGTCGAAGTCGTCTGTCCAACTTGTAAAGGGGCGCGCTATAATGAAGATACGCTTGACGTTACCTACAACGGCAGAAATATCTCCGAGATCCTTGATATGTCAATTGAGGAAGGCGTTGCGTTCTTCGCCGATCAGCGGTTGATTAACCATAAATTGAGTGTCTTGAACCAACTCGGTCTGGGGTATCTCCAGATTGGGCACCCTGCGACGATCCTCTCCGGCGGCGAAGCACAGCGGATAAAGTTGGCAAGCGAACTCGGCAAACTCAAGCATGGCAAGCACAACCTCTATATCTTAGATGAACCGACCACAGGACTTCATATTGCCGACGTTCAGAAACTCCTCGACAGCCTCAATCGTCTCGTTGATAGCGGACATACTGTGCTTGTGATTGAGCACCATCTTGATGTCATCAAAACCGCCGATTATGTCATTGACCTCGGTCCAGAGGGTGGGCATAAAGGCGGGGAGGTCTTAGCACACGGCACACCTGAAGAGGTAGCAGCAGTCGAAGCCTCTTTCACAGGGCAATTTTTGAAGGAGTATCTTATCTAATTCCCGATCCTAAGCAAAGCGCACCGCCTTCGCTTGTGGAACCCTCTTCGCTGGGCGAGGTTGCCTAACCTCGCCACTATAAGCCAAAAACCCTGCACTGCAATCGCCAGCAGATTGCCCTGAAATTTTCCGCTTGCAAAATTAACACCAAATCGTATATACTCTATACGTGACATTAGGACACTTGTACCGGAGGCGTGCAAGCCTGTTATAGCACACCGACGTGTGCCTGCTACTCTAAAAATACTACGTGACAAGAGGCAGACCTTGACCGATAAGCTTTTAAATTCCTTAAATGATGTCCAACGCGAAGCAGTTCAACACACCGATGGACCACTACTCATCTTGTCCGGCGCAGGCAGCGGTAAAACGCGCGTCATCACACACCGCATCGCCTACCTCATCAAACACCACGGCATCTCCCCGTACCGTATTCTCGCTGTAACTTTTACGAACAAGGCTGCAAAAGAGATGAAGGAACGGCTGGATGCACTCGTGGATGGCGGCGTTAGTCGAGACCTCTGGGTATCAACCTTCCACGCAACCTGTGCGCGCATCCTTCGTCGAGATATTGAGAAATTAGGCGAAAGTGCAGCCTCTGAAGGTGTATCCCGATCCAAAAAGCGTGCCTACACCCGAGATTTTACCATTTTTGATACCGGTGAGCAAGCTACACTGGTCAAAGATGTCCTCCGGCAGCTCAACTATAGTGATAAGCAGTACAACCCGCGCGCGATCCTCAGCCTAATAAGTCGTGCCAAGAATGAATCCATTTCGCCGCGGAAGTACGAGAGCATTGCTGACGGCTATTTTGAGAAAATCGTTGCGGAAGTCTATACGCTGTATCAAGATGCCCTACGTCTGAATAATTCCCTTGATTTCGATGATCTGCTGCTTTTCACGGTGGAACTCCTAAATAAAAATGCCGAGGTCCGTCAATACTATCAGGGCAAATTTGAGTATCTCCTCGTTGATGAGTATCAGGATACGAATCGATGTCAGTATGAACTCGTGAGTTTGTTAGCTGGTAAGAAACAGAATATCTGCGTCGTTGGAGATGATGATCAGTCTATTTACGCCTTTCGCGGTGCCGACATCAGGAATATTCTCGATTTTGAGCAAGACTATCCGAATTCGCGTGTCCTCCGGTTGGAGCAAAATTACCGTTCCACGCAAAACATACTGGACGCGGCGTGGAGCGTTGTACAGAACAATAAAGCACGAAAACCGAAAAAACTCTGGACAGAACAGGATGAGGGTGAACCGATTACCTGCTACGAGGCGATGGACGAAAACGACGAGGCGGGTTACGTCGGCACACAAATTGAGGATTGGCATGCAGAAGGCGTGGATTACAAAGACTTTGCTGTCTTTTATCGAACCAACGCGCAATCCCGGGTCTTTGAGGCGGCTTTCCGAGCTGCGAACATTCCGTATCAAATTGTCGGGGGTGTCGGTTTCTACGATCGGATGGAGATCAAAGATCTGCTTGCCTACCTGCGTGTGATGTGCAATCCGAACGACTCTATGAGTGTCCGCCGTATTATCAATGTACCGAGTCGCGGCATCGGTGCGACAACCCTTGAGCGACTCATTGATTTTGCTGCCGCAGAAGATATTACACTCTTTGAGGCTGTCCAACGCGTTGAGGAAATCACCACGATTAACCGTGGCCTCCAGTCAAAAGTGAAACGTTTCGCCAAAATTTTTGATGAATTTGATGCCTCGGTGCTACCGACCGATGCACTGGATTATGTCTTAAAGGTAACCGGCTATCTCAAAAATTTAGAGGCACAGAGTAAAAATAATATTGAGGCGCAGAATCGTGTCGAAAATATTGAGGAACTCATTAACGCCGTTATCGAATATGAGGATAATGAACCCGAACCGAGCCTTTCGGATTATTTGGAGAACGTGGCACTCATCGCCGATGTAGATACGATGGAGACCGACAGCACTGATATGGTGACGTTGATGACCTTACACAGTGCAAAAGGTTTGGAATTTCCATTCGTTTTCATTGTCGGCATGGAAGACGGCTATCTACCGCATCAACGCTCAATGAGTTCGGAAGCGGAATTGGAAGAAGAACGGCGACTCTGTTACGTCGGAATCACGCGAGCGATGGAGCAGCTGTATCTCTTGCATGCCAGATCCCGAAGAACGTTTCAAGGGACAGAATATCGCGTTCAATCTCGTTTTATTTCTGAAATTCCAGAAGATCTCATCAAGCACGTTGATCGATACCGATCTCCATTCCGCCAATCAGAAGGTCTGTATGAAGTAGTTCCTGAAGATACTGAGGATTATCGCGTTGACCAGATTGTTCATCATCCGAAGTTCGGTAGGGGTAAGGTAACAAAGGTTAAGGGGACAGGGCAGGATGTTTATATCACTGTTCGTTTTAGCCGTGCTGGTACAAAACAACTCGCTGCCTCAGTTATGCCACGACTGACAGACGATGTCTGATTCTTAATAAGGGGACGAAATACGAAAATATGGCAACGATTACTACGGAAGGTGTCCGCCATGTCGCAAACTTGGCTCGCCTTGAATTTAACGATGAAGAGACAGAGCATTTTACCGAGCAGCTTGCCCGAATTCTGGAATATATCGGGAAGTTGAATGAACTCGAGACAGATGATGTACCACCGACATCGCACATCCATCCGCACCAGGTTTTTATCATGGGTTCGCAAGATGGCGCGCGTCACGTCGCCAAGCCAGATATTGCCAAACCCTCCTATCCGCGTGAGGAAGTCCTTGCGAATGCACCTGAAGCTGAAGAGGGATACTTCGGTGTCCCCAGGGTCGTCGATCGGGACGCTTAGCAGTAAAAGGAGAAATGGCTGAATGTCGCTTTATGAATTGACGGCACATGCTTTACATGAGAAACTCAAAGCGCGCGAGATCACCGCTGTGGAACTCACGGAATCTGTCTATGCACGTATCGCTGAAGTGGAACCTCACGTCAAAGGCTACCTGACGTTGACAAAGGACATCGCCTTGGAGCAGGCGAGTCATGCCGATACGGGGTTTCAAAAAGGCGACGAGATGCCGCCTCTCGCGGGTATCCCGATCGCGATTAAAGATGTGATATGCACCAAAGGTGTGCGGACAACCTGCGGTTCTAAAATCCTTGAAAACTTTGTGCCTCCATACAATGCGACGGTCATGGAGAAACTCCACGAGCAGAGAGTTGTCATGGTCGGTAAAACGAATATGGACGAGTTTGCTATGGGGTCATCCACCGAAAACTCGGCATATCAGATTACGCACAACCCGTGGAATCTGGACACTATCCCGGGCGGTTCAAGTGGCGGTTCTGCCGCAGTTGTATCAGCAGATACGGCTATCTGTTCACTCGGTTCAGACACTGGCGGTTCGATTCGGCAGCCCGCGGCACTCTGTGGTGTCGTTGGGATGAAACCGACTTATGGACGTGTCTCTCGCTATGGGCTGGTCGCGTTCGCTTCTTCACTTGACCAGATCGGCCCGTTTACCAAAGATGTCACCGATTGCGCCTTGTTACTCAACGCTATCTGTGGGAGCGACGCGATGGATGCAACATCCGTTGATGTCCCTGTGCCAGATTTTACGCAGAGTCTCATCAACGATGTCAAAGGTTTAAAAATTGGGATTCCAAAAGAGTATTTCACACCGGCATTAGACACAGAAATTGCTGACCAGATTCATACGGCTACTGCTGTTCTTGAGCGTCTCGGGGCGACCTTTGAAGAAATATCGCTACCACATACGGAATATGCGATCGCAACGTACTACATTATTGCCCCTGCTGAAGCGAGTGCGAATCTCGCGAGATACGACGGAGTCCGTTACGGATACCGGAACGAAAACCCTGAAGACCTGATCACGATGTACAAAAAAACACGAAGTGAAGGGTTCGGCGAGGAAGTGAAACGCCGGATTATGCTCGGCACCTTTGCACTGAGTGCCGGTTATCAAGATGCCTATTATAAGAAAGCACAGAAGGCACGGACACTGATTAAATCTGATTTTGATGCCGCGTTTGAGAAAGTTGACGTTATCGCAACACCGACCTCGCCTACACCGGCGTTCAAGATAGGCGAGCGAACTGCGGATCCGTTGCAGATGTATCTTTCAGATGTTATGACAACGCCAGCGAGCCACGCTGGATTACCCGGTATCTCTGTACCGTGCGGCTTCGTAAAAAGTGGGTTGCCGGTTGGATTACAACTGCTCGGTGCCCCTTTTGCAGAAGATAAAGTTCTCCGTGTCGCCTATACTTTTGAACAGAACACCGAACATCATCGGCAGAAACCACAACTTCGGACGAATGGAGCTGTTTGACAATGAACACCATGATAGCCCCGCTTGGCGGGATACTTGGAGCGATACTTGGTGGTGTGCTTTGGGCAAAGTATATCCAGTGGACAGGACACACTGCCGGCTTCATTGCGATCGGTATAGGTGTGCTGACTGGAGCAGGAATGCTGCTGACAAGCACACGAAGTCTGCCACAAGACACGAAAACGACATGGCGTGTCGTCGGTATGGGTGCTGCGATTTTCGCGATACTCGGTATCTTTATCGGGAAATATCTGGATGTCCAGTGGAATGCCGTCGCGCAAATCGCAGAGCAACTGCGTCAGGAAAATAATATATCATTAGCACAAGCGATGCCTATCGCGACAACACTTTTCAAGGGACAATCTGTTTGGGAATTGATGCAGACACGGATGAGTCGCATTGACCTGCTTTACGGTGCAGCCGCTGCCTTTGTCGCCTTTCGCATCCCAAATATTCAACGATTACGAAACCTTTTTTATCTATCTTCCCGCCAAGCCTCCATGCTTTAGCTTGTGGGATGTAGGCGGGCATTGGATTTTATAGTAAAAACATCTGAGATTTAGTCTTAAATGTAGTATAATTATAGTATCGCATTGGCAGACAAAAACAGCGTTGCCTCTCGGAAACCGTGTGTCTGCCAACCCTACTGTTTTGGGGTAAAATGTGATATGCGAGGCTACTATGAGAACTTACAAATATAAGTTTGAACACCGGTCTAACACGATAAGACTTGGTAATCTGATTGACAATGTACATGAAGTGCATAAGTATTTCCATTTGTGGCAGCGTCAACGCTATAAAGACGGCTTGCCGTATGCGAACTATAACGCGATGTCTGCCCACTTGACGGTGTTGAAACAGACGACGCACCCGCATTGGAATGCTTTGCCGAGTCAAGCGATTCAATGTGAGTTGAAGCGCATTGACGCTGCGTATCAACGTTTTCTCAATAAACTTGGCGGTAGACCGCATATCAAACGAAAAGACAAGTTCAAATCTATCACTTTTCCCAGTCAAGCGGGTTGGAAAATAGAAGGGAAACCTCGTATTTCTATCAACCTTAAGAAATGGAATGAAACAACGCATAAGTGGCAAAATCATTTTGTGCCTTATTCATTTTACAAGCACCGCGATTGGCATGGCAATATCAGACGGCTTACGGTGAAGCGTGATAACTGTGGCGATTATTGGCTGTGTATCACAACAGACGCTATTGCGACTGAAATCTTACCCACAACAGGTCAGAGCGTTGGGGCAGACTTCAGTATGAAAGACGCATTTTTGACGCTGAATACAGGTGAAAAGATACAATCGCCTCAATTCTTGAAACAATCTCTGAGCAAACTCCGTCAACTCAATAAATCGGTATCTCGTAAAATCAAAGGTTCTAATAACTGGTGGCGTGCTGTCAGGGAACTCACACGGCTTTTTATGAAGATTAGCAACCAACGGCTTGATTGGCATTGGAAACTCGCGACCTATCTTTGTCGTAAGTTTGACGTTATCGCCACAGAAACCTTGAACCTTGCGGGTATGAAACGCTTGTGGGGACGAAAAGTCTCTGACCTTGCATTTTACCAATTTGTTGAGATATTGAAGTATAAGTGTGTCAAACATCATCGTGAGTTGCGTCAAGTCGGTCAGTGGACTGCCACAACCAAACCTTGTTCCGATTGTGGCTATCATAATGAAAATCTTTCTCTCTCTGATAGGCAGTGGGTGTGTCCTGAATGTAGTTCTCACCACGATAGAGACATAAACGCTGCGATAAACATTTTGAGGCTCGCTTAGTGCGCCTCTGTGGAGCAGACGTAAGACCTTCCTCGGAAGGCTGACTGCTATGAAACACAAGCCCCTGCCTTTAGGTAGTGGGTACTATGACTAACTCGGACTTACATAGATTCCATGTCTCTGCAGCTTGATTTCCAATCGCGCCCTTCCAAGCGCGACAGAAACATGCCTGCAGGAGGGAGAAAAAATGAAACTGCTAACAATACGTTCTGGCTTGCAAGCTTCAGCCAAAATCTCTTTTCACATTTTGTTATCTATATTTCTTGTCTGTATGTTCCTGCCACTCGGTTGGAGTTCGGAAGACACAGGAGAGACAGCTGACGATGAACTGCTAAAGAATCTCGCGCTTTTCTCAGAGATCTTGGCTTATGTTCAACAGTATCATCTTGATACGCCTGATAGTAAAGAGATCATAGAGGGTGCAATCAAGGGTATGCTTCGCGAATTAGATCCATACAGTCAATTTATTCCGGATTATCTTGAATTTCAGACCCAGAATCAAGGCAAGTACGGCGGGCTCGGTATGGTCATCGGTATTCGGGAAGATATGTTGACTGTCATTACGCCTTTTAAAGGGGCCCCAGCTGCGCTGGCTGGCGTTCAAAATGGGGACATCATCAGTCAAATTGAAGGTGAATCGACAGCCCCCCTGTCCTTGAACGATGCTGTCGATCAGCTCCGCGGTGAACCCGGGATCCCTGTTTCTATCACGATCATACGAGAAAATGAGAGTCGTCCGATTGAACTTACCATTACCCGTGATGTCATCCGGATCCCCAATGTTGAACAAGATATTATCGGAGATAACATCGGATACATCAAAATCAATCAATTCCTTAAAACAACAGCAAATGATGTTGATAATGCCCTCGCTGAGTTCAAGGCGCAAAATGTCCGTGGGGTTATCCTTGACCTCCGCTCAAATCCAGGCGGATTACTCACTTCAGCTGTTCATATCGCAAGTGATTTCCTGACACCCGGTCAACTCGTTGTTTACAGTAAAGGGCTTGAATCACGTGAGGACTTCGTGGCGAAAGGAAAAGAAAGAGAGCACTTTCCACTAATTGTACTCGTTAACGATGGGAGCGCGAGCGCCTCTGAAATCGTCGCTGGTGCCATAAAAGACCATGGGCGTGGACTCGTCATGGGCGACAAGACCTTCGGAAAAGCGTCTGTTCAGCGCGTGTTCCCGCTGAGTAATTCAAAATCTGCTGTGAAATTAACCGTTGCGAGTTACTATACACCGAACGACGTTGATATTGATAAAATTGGTATTATCCCAGATGTAGAAACAGCTGGGTTTAGTCGTTCTGAACAGCGGATGCATTTGAAACTCCAAAATCATGAGAAGCTTAAAACCTTTATAGAAGAGAATGGCGACGACGTGTTAGAGAAGCTCGCCGCTGCTGAACACGCCGCTCGCGATGACCTGCAAGCCGCAAAACAACTACGGAGTTACCAACGCTTGAGCGATGCGCTTACTGAAGAGCAAATTGTTCTTAGCGACCTCGGTATTAAATACGCACTTGCCAAGATCACGGAAACATCCCGTGACGAACTGATGCATGATCCGCAGATCGTCGCCGCTATGGATCAGTTGAAGGTACTTGAACTCTTTGGAAATAAAAACTAACGGAGGAATCAGATGCCTGAAACTAATGTGCTCAAAAATAGTTCGCTTGTGGTGTCGGGGATACAAACGCCACTGCCAAACTATATTAATAGCGAGTGGCAAAAACCAGAGGCGGCTGAACTGATTGACGTTACGAATCCAGCAACTGGAGAGGCTCTCGCGCAAGTACCGCTTTCACCCGCTGAAGAAGTACATCAAGCTGCTACTGCCGCCGCCGAAGCACTCCACGAATGGCGACGTACCCCACCCGTCCAACGCGTTCAGTACCTCTTTACCTTAAAAAACCTCTTAGAGGAAAACTTAGACGACATCGCGAGAACAATTACCTTGGAGTGTGGTAAGACGGTTGACGAGGCAAAAGGTGAAATGCGACGTGCCATCGAAAACGTTGAGGTGGCGTGCGGGATCCCGACGCTCATGCAAGGCACGAACTTAGAGGATATCGCCACCGGTATTGATGAATTCATGATTCGTCAACCTGTTGGTGTGTGTGCTGCTATTGCCCCTTTTAACTTCCCAGGGATGATTACCTTCTGGTTTTTACCTTATGCGATTGCTTGTGGTAACACCTACATCGTCAAACCCTCCGAAAAAGTACCCCTCACGATGCAAAAGGTGTTCCAACTGCTTGAGCAGACAGGACTTCCGAAAGGTGTGGTCAACCTCGTTAATGGTGGACGCGAGACTGTAGATGCCATCTTAACACATCCGGATATCCGCGGCATTAGTTTTGTCGGTGCGACTGCAACCGCAAAAGCCATTTATGCGAAGGCCGCTGCAAATGGAAAACGGGTTCAGTGCCAAGGTGGTGCGAAAAATCCGTTGATTGTGCTCCCAGATGCTGACCCGCAGTTGACTGTCAACGCTGCAGCGGAGAGCGCGTTCGGGTGTGCCGGTCAGCGGTGTCTTGCTGCATCCCTTGCGCTCACTGTTGGTGGGGCACAACACTGGTTCACAGAAGCCATCGCGGACACCGCCACCGATCGGGTTGTGGGAAACGGATTGGAGGAAGGGGTCGAAATGGGTCCCGTTATCACTGCCGAAAGCAGGAAGCGAATTGAAGGATTGATTCAGGCAGGTGCTGATGAAGGTGCGCAGCTTCTTGTTGATGGTCGGTATCCAAGCATCTCCGGTGGTGAAAACGGTAATTTCATCCGCCCGACGATCCTCAACGGCCTTAACCCGGAAGGCGAGATTGCCAAGACCGAAATCTTCGGACCCGTTTTAGGGCTCATTCATGTTGAAACCATTGATGATGCTATTGGGCTCATCAATAGTGGCAACTACGGCAATATGGCGTGTCTTTTTACAAGTAGTGGCGCGTCTGCCCGGAAGTTCCGCTATGAAGCAGAGATTGGAAACATCGGTATTAACATCGGTGTTGCTGCCCCGATGGCGTTCTTCCCGTTCAGCGGCTGGAAAGATAGTTTCTTCGGCGACCTCCACGGTCAGAGTTGGGATGCTGTAGATTTCTTCACGCAGAAGAAAGTCGTCGTTGAACGCTGGGCGTAACCGCATTGGTATCCCTCTTTTTCGCTGGCTTCACTGTCTTTGCTGGCGAGGTTTGTAACCTCGCCTTTTATCCAACCCCGTTCATCTATATGCAAAAAAAATAGGTCGGGCAAACCTGCCCGACCCGGATTGACTGTAGCGTAAGCGAATCTTAACGATGCCTACGGTGGCTAAGGTATTCTCGCTGGTTGTGCAGGACTCTGTTGAGTCGTTTTCTGGCTTCTACGCGCCGTTTCTTCGTCAATTTCGTCAGTTTCGTCATCTGTTCTTCTGTCAAGACTTCCTTGAGGCTCGCATTGAACTTCGCATCGGTTTTCTTGACGATTCCCTGTATTTTCTTTACGGCTGCCCGCGGGCGGTCAGTTTTGCGTGCCTCTTTAATCTGTTTTTGAAGTGCGTCGCGGGTTTCCTGATAGATAGGACGTGCTTTCGCTAATATCTCTTCGTTCGCTTTCACGCTAAACGTTAAATCTATCCAAGACTTATTCAGAACAGACAGCGGATTCACTCTTGCTATCCTGCTCGGATTGACGTTGAAGTGTTGTCGTTTGTTGCGAACCAGTTGATGTGCCAAAGCCGTATTTTCAAAAACAAACATTCCGACCATTGCGATTGTCGCGATTGCGCTGAGTACAAACCATTTCCGTTTCATTCTTATTTCTCCTATTTAGAATTTTGATTTTGTGAATGCCCAATTATTATTTTCAATTCAAGGGCATTTGAATTTGCTTTCGTTGCTTTAGTCAAATTTGTTCAGAAAAGGTTCGCATTTTTGAATTTGCAGTTACTTAGGTTGGGTTGAACGAGAGTAAAACCATGGGTGTCAATTTAAAAAAAGTGATGTGTTTTTCACCTTCAAAAAATGTTGGAGAGCTAAACACCTCATGTATCCTGTAAAAACATGAGGCAAGTGTGCTATCTTTAGTCCCGTAGGGACGGTATGTTTATAGCAGCGTTTTAAAAAAGAGACCCAGCCCTGTAAGGGCGGCATGTTTATGTAATTTTAAACGCTGCGAAAAACCCTAAATTGACACCTATGGATTGAACGAGAGTAAACCGATTGGTGTCATAGTAAAGCCCAAAAACATCTGAACACAATAGGGCTTGATACTTCACCGCCGCTGGCGAGGTTTCCTAACCTCGCCAATTCCTTAGTGTCCATTTAATTGTAGGCTTTACTACAAGTAAAAAAGATGGTGTTTTCACCC
>JAKZUG010000541.1:0-3315 GCA_047516705.1 Candidatus Poribacteria bacterium
GACGTATACCGTTGAACCCGCAAAGGCTATCTCGTTGATATGCTTGAAGCGAAGTGGCAGATTTGGCGTTAAGTCTTTCCATGTATTCCCACCATCAGGGGATCGCAAAAGATGTCCATCGCGCTTTCCGACGTAGACAGTTTCCTCTGAAACGGCTATTTGGAAACCACTGTCAAATGGGTTGTCAAACGGTTGAGTGGCATCTACCAACCCTGTGTCTGTCCATTCAGGATCTCCGCGTTTCCACCGGAAAAGCCGCTGCTTGTATACCACATAGAATGTATCGCCACTGGCTGCGAACCCATTAGGAAATAGATCAAGTCGGCTCTCAACATCCGTCTGGTGCTCTATATCTATCGAATCATCGGGTTTCTCACGATCGTTAGAGGAGTTATCCGTTATATCTTGTTTCGGTGCTATCCGCGATTCGGTTTCCTGTGTCTCTGTGGCGATATCTTCGGAAAAAGTGGGTATTCCTTGAATAGGCACAAGCATATTATCACTCGCAGAAAGACGGAGAACGCGCAATTTGTTTTTTTCAACTAAGTCTGGTGAAATGCCGTAAAGCACACCATCAGAAACCGATAGTTTGGGGGCGATTAACAGATTGGACGGAGCGACTTTCTCTGCCGGTTTCAGAGTGAGTTCACTCGTATTGAGGCGCAGTGTTTGCCAAGACTCCCCACCGTTGATGGATTTGGAGACCCCTGTGGTAGTACTCGTGTAGATCGCGTTTTTAAATGCTACTAAGTTAAATATGGTGGTGCCTACTATGCCTTTCATAAATGAATGCCACGATATGCCACTATCGGTTGAGCGTGTAAGTCCGAGAATTCCTGCTTTAAAGAAAGTATTTTCGTCCACTGTTACAGTAGGGAACATACTCAGAGTCACTGAATTCATAAATGAGTTCATGTTGAATGTGTCGGAGTCGAAGTCGAAGCCGAGGTCTGTCCATGTTTTTCCGGCATCCGTTGAGCGGAAATTGGTCATAAATCCTAACGCTAAGAGCGTCTCTCCGGCTGCCAAAATTTGACACCTAATGAGATTTTCATCAAAGGCGAATCGCTTGCAGGGGTTATCTCAGTCCATGAATCTCCTAAGTCGGTGGAGTGGAAAATTTCCCATGAACTTGAATTGTCATCTGCCGTAAGTTGCCCCATATACGCTGTCCTTCCTTCTGGGGTTATCAATTCGGACAAGTCAGGACCCGTCCCTACATAGAGATTTCTTTCAGAGACAGCCAAGGAGTGGACGGCTTTGGCAGTATCCACCGGCATTTTTTTCCACGTACCTGAATGCAGGCGATAGAGGCCTCGGTTTGTGCCAATGAACACTGTGTTTTCAATAGCAGCGATTGCAAGGTTGATTCTGTCTGTTTCTTCATAGTCCAACGGAGTCCACTGCTTACCGGCATCCGTAGACCGGAAAATCTGGTTGGCAAGAACAAGGTATAAGCCATCGTCTGTTATAGCCAAGCCGATAGCGTTTCCTTTTGGACGCTCACCAAGCGATTTCCAGTTTTCACCTCTGTCTGTTGAGGCAAATACTTCACGAGTAGAGACCAGATAGAGCGTATCACCTCGCTCTGCCATCGGTGTGAGACCCTTAGTTGCCACAGAGGCATTGATGAGTGTCCAAGCAGACGCGTTTGGTGTCAATCTATAGATTCCAACTGGCGAAGCAGCGTATGTGTCGCCTTTGGAACTTAGAAGTAAACCCGATACTGCCCCTCCTTCCGGTCCGTTCGCTTGTACCCACTGCTGCTTTGTTGACGGACGCATCTCCTTTTCTACTTGCGCGGCAGCAAGCACAACAGGTTTTGAGACTTGTGGACCGGTGCCGCTACTCCTACCTGTGGTATCGAAACGTCCGGCTTGGTTCCGTAAATCCGGCTCTGCCTGTGTATCAAGGACGATAGGTGCGTCGATAATGTCAACAGTGATTTCGGATTGTGCGTTTACGTTGTAGGGCTTCTGGAAACGTGCAAGATATTGAGATCCGACCCCCCATTATTAGAAGAATAAAAATCGCTGTTGCTGCAGAAAGTGTCAAGGGGACTAACGGCTTACTACCAGACGGTGCAACGGGTTTCATACTCGAAATCTCGCGCATGATGTTCTCCGTGAGATGCGGCGTGATTTGAAAATTGTCTAAAGCCTCTCTTACTATTGGCTCCTCTTTCTTTAAACGCTGCTGTGCCCGGCGAAGCCGACTCTTGATCGTATTCACAGAAACACCTAAAAACGCACCAATCTCTGCAGCCGACATCTCGCCGAAGTAATGTAGCGTGATGACCGTCCGATCACTTTCTTGGAGGTTTGCAAGCAGTTGTTTCACGACTTCGCGTTTTGCTTCTGCTATTGTCCGCTCTTTTTCTTCAATGATATATCCTGAGTACGTCGTTTTCTCTAACTGTGTACTGTTCGTTTCCTCAATTGGCTGCGTCCGTAAACGCTTTTTGCGGAGCCACGTGCTACAGCGGTTCGCAGCAATCACATAAAGCCAACTCGCAAAACTCTGGGGACTCTTCAGCGTCGCTAATCCTTGATATGCTTTCAAGAACGTATCCTGTGTAATTTCCTCGGCGATATGGAAATCCCCTATTTTCCGCCACACGAGCGCGTGAACCGGCTTTTGATATTTTTTCACGAGTTCACTGAAGGCACTATCATCACCATCAAGAATGCGGTGAACGAGTTCAACATCAATATTTTTCATGAATTACCTCCGATCGCCCTATAATGACGCTTGTTAGGTGCGAAATGGGTGCATAATTCCGAATTATAATATTATATCTGAAACGCGGCGTAATTCTGAGCCAATCGTTTTATAGTGACGCTTATTGGGTACGAAATGGGTGCATGGTTCTGAAAAATAAATTGCAAGATAACCAAGGCTTACACCACAGTGATCTGTATGAGTTAGACAATCTTATATTATACTACAGTTTGGACAATTTGAATGATATTCAGGTAGTTTTCTCACCATCTGGTGCCTGATCTCACTCGAAAACCTGTCGAATATCCTGTGGTTTTGTTTCTTGAAGACAACTCGTAGAAAATAATGTTCGGTATCAGCAGAGAGCAGCCCCAGCAGGGCGATATCTGTATCACACAAAATCTGTAAAAAATTGTCCAAACTTTAGTAATTTTTAACAAAATGCAAACAGCCAAACCTATGAGGAAACTTCAATTCCCACAATAGCTTGGCTGTAATTGCAAAACAGAACTTTATTCTTTGCTTGTTGTTTTGGTCTACTTTTCAAGGATCGTTTGCTGTGTAACACAGGAATTAACATTATCGCACCCGCTC
>JAKZUG010000542.1:0-6932 GCA_047516705.1 Candidatus Poribacteria bacterium
ATACTGTGCAATTGATTTGCTTGATGAATCACTTGATCTACATCCCAATTTTCAAGAAGCTCGCAATCTCAGAAGCGAAATTTGGCATGCTATTCTTTCCAATAGTGCACAAGATGAGTACGAAAAAAAATACCTTAAATCAAAAGCGTGGTCTGAAATACGTGAGAAATTCTTTGAACAGATTGGTCGGCTGTGTATTTGTGGGTGTACTGCTACACAAGTGCATCACAAGACTTACGATAATATTGGTAAGGAAAATCTTCTAACTGAACTCGTAGGTTTATGCGATCGTTGTCATGCCAATGTTCACCAATCGAGAAACACTTGTAGAGCAAATGATGCTCAAGGGCAAGAGTATTGGGATAAATTCAAAGTTTACGTCGAAGAAAATGGGAACCAACTACAACTGTTTCCTAAACCCGATTTGCCTTCGATTTACGGCATCCAGATTAATCAAAAAACTCTCAACTCCGGGGATATACGTACAGAAGGTGCCGTTTGGCTTGTAGCATATAGAAATGCTAATGAACTACAAGCAAACCTCTGCATGCAATCACCCGCACATTACAATAGTTTGAAAAATATTAAGGAACAATTGGAGGACGATCTTGGCGAATTAAAATGGGACGATGGTAAAAGATGGATTGGATTCTTTGATAACACCGTAGGACATGTGAGCAGGGCTAACACAGATCAAGAGTTTTCATGGCTGCACGATAAGCTAATAAGGTTACACAAAGTATTTCAACCGCATGTGTTGGAATTATAGGAAGTTGCCGCCTCTAGCGAACCCGTGGACGAGTAAAGAGAGGCAGCAAGTTTGATCACACTTCCAGTGAATAGGAGTATTGCCCAATGTACAACAAAACACGAGATGATTTTGCGTCTTACGGTTTAGAGATACTCAAAAGATGTGTTCTGTATCTGTTGCATGAACAGAATTCAATTTCAAATCCTTATTGGAGACATTTGTTCCAGGCAAATCACCGAGGAAGGAGTAAAATCCATTGAGGGCTAGATTTTTATAAACGGAGCCGGTGGTGGGTGAATGTAACGCATGGACGAAAGGTTACATTCGCAGATCCTTCGCACGAGCCACCATATTCGCATTATCCGCTACATGCGACGACCCCACACCCGCATCTATCACTGCAACCCAGACTTGCCCAAACGTCATCCTCTCATCCACCACTCGCATTTGGCATTCGACGCAGAACGTTCCCTGTTGCACCCCAACACATAATAGACTCAAGAGAAATACGTAACAACATTTATAGCATCTTTCCTCATAAGTACACCCGTACCTCTGCAACATCGCAATCCTGCAGGATTGAAAGATAGCAACACTGCATACCGACGCTGTGCAAAACGACCCGGATTTCGCCCCGATACGCGATGGTATCCTTGGGGCATTTGTGGTATAATTGCATTTACAAAACACATTCAGGCAACACAAAATGAGATACTTAGAAAATCTAAATACATCACAGCACGCTGCGGTCACAGCACCCCTTGGTCCCGTCAGCGTCCTCGCCGGACCCGGTTCCGGCAAAACCCGCGTCCTCACCAACCGCATTCAACACCTCTTTTACAATAACCACTTCGCACCCAACCGCATTCGCGCTGTGACCTTCACACAGAACGGCACTCAGACAATGCGCGAGCGTCTGAACGCAGACGGTGTACGGGATGTACATATCTCCACATTCCACTCACTTTGTCGTAGTATCATCGACAGACATTACCATAGAAATACCGATCTTGTCGATCTCTGCAAGACTGCAGGTGTCGCGATGCCATTCTGCTGGCACTCGTTTCAACGCAAAGAAAACCGACCCCTTCTGGACTGGTATAAAAACGACGGACGCCTCACACCAGAAGACGCACACTTCATCGCTTTCCAATACGCATGCGTCGCTTTTTCGCAACGCATACCCCCAAAAATCGATTTTACGCCAGAAGGCTACCGGCGCATCGAACAAGCGTTCTGGAGCATTCGTCGGGAACTGCGTCCCGTCCACGGGTACATTGATGTAGGGATGCCAGAGCTCACGTTGCTCGGTAACTACGAGGGCTTGTGTCGATTTCGCGACTACGTAATGAAAGCATTTGGATACGAACTACAAGTCGCCGACACATTACATCCCGATTATCTCTACATGGTCTCGCAATTTTCTCGCGGCAGTCCGTTACTACAGACGTATTTTATAGACGCCTACCATCAACTCGTCGAACACTACGCATTTATCGACTTCACCTCGCAGATCCTCTGGGCACACCGTATCCTCCTATCTTCACCAGAGGCACTCCAGAGTATGCAAAAGCAATATGACGCACTCCTGATTGATGAATTCCAAGATACCGATCCCGTCCAGTTTGACATCGCACAGCGGATCGTCGCAGCGCATAAAAATATATTCGTCGTCGGCGACCACAATCAAGCCATCTACGGATTTCGGGGCGCAGACGCACAGAATCTCAAACGCTTTCGCGAAACCTTTCCAGACGCACACGAGGTGCTACTCGACATAAACTACCGATCCACACCCGAAATCGTAGAGGTATCACGCGCAGTCGTCGAAAAGTACCAAGACCCCAATTACATTTTCCCATCCGCCAACAAATCTAACGGCGCGGTTGTTAAGGCTGTAGACCGACTCACAGACGTTCAGATATCGGAACCCGCAGAACTCTTGGTACTCTCCTATACAAATCGAGCGGTCCAAGAAAACGGCTATGCACTAAAAGCAGTGGGCATCCCCTTTGTGAAAACAATTCGGTTTGCCGAGGATGGTGAGCGACGTGTCTTTTGTGTGCGGAAACCGATCGTAGAGCGTGTCCTTGATGTTATGGCATTCTTATATGATCCGACGCCTGAAAACACTTTAAAAGCCGCCTCACATCTTAACGGGATCGGGAGTAAGATGGTCGAAAAATTAGCAAACGTAGACGACCTCACCAGTGAACCCAGATTAGAGCCGTTGTATGATTTTTATGAGCAATTCGCGCCACTCACCCTCGGATCCCAAGTCCAAAATATCGGTGATGCATCGGGACGATCACCTGAAGGTGAGTATGGTATCTTCACAGGCATCAGTCTCAATTGGCATTCAGGCAGTGTCAGCTCCGATGTTGCTTTTCTCGGTCGCGTCCTCACAGACTACGATCGCATTCCAACCTATGAAGAATTGGTTGAGAATTCCGCACAAATGATGACCGTGCACCAAGCCAAAGGTATGGAAGCACCCGTCGTCATTGTAGACGGCTACAGTTTTTTCGCGGCGCGCGGTAGCGACTTAGAGACCAGCACCTATGAAATGGCGCGTGTCATGTACGTCGCACTCTCACGTGCGGAAAGCGAGCTCTATCTCGTGACAGACAGGCGCGACTTCCCCAATATGGAAGACATATATGAAACCATTGAGAAACAAGCGGAAACTAGTCGTGCCATCGATGAGGACTATGATGAACCATCAAACTAAATTCTTGCTACCCGATAAATCATTATGGCAAGCCTTCAATAGTGAGCAACGAGAGGCTTTAGTTTCCAAATACACAATCCTTTGTCCACCTATCCTATTCACTGAAATTGTCCGACATGGAGAAGAGAAGTTTAATGCCCTGCTCAATCGAGAAAATATCATTTGGGTTCCCCATTGGTTAGAAAACGCAAAAATGGACTTGCTCACAGAGGAATCTGCTAAATCCATGTTTTTCGGAAGGGCAACTCCAATGAAGTTAATTCTTGAAAGTTCGGAACAAGAACTCTTGGAGTTCACAGAAGTTTCAGGTGAAAACATAGAGATGTTGAAAGAAAGTGAGGCGTTTTATAGAAATCTCGACTCTATCATTAAACCATTGACAGAAGGAATGTTGAACTTGTTAAAAAATACAGACAATCTCTCTGATGAAGAATGGGTTGACCGGCTAAAAGAGGTTACGAAAGAATTCCAAGTCTATTATCCAGAAATAGAACGTATTCTAAATAAAATAGAAACCGATGACTTTCCTCACGAAGTAATAAAAAACCTACAAGAGTCCCTAGAGGCACTCTTTGGGACATATAACGCAGATACTTTGGAAAACGCATATCAAATAGCTGCGCGTATGTTAGACCACGAATCGATTGATTGGAGTGCTGCACCTGACAAATTGCAGCGGTTATGTTGGGTGTTCCGTTCAATACTCACACAAGAAGAACGAAAACAGATCTTTAATAGGTTTCTCAAGGAAGGTATGCCACCTCTCAGCAGGTTTGCCCCTTATGCACTCAGCACGGCGATATGGAATTACACAATCCAGTTCTACCTACGTGAGAATCCCAAAGAACCACCACCCCATGATTTTCTTCGGGATGCTGAATACTTGCTTTATACGTCTTATAGGAATATTACTTTTGTATCTGGGGACAAGTGGCACAGAAGGTTTGTTAACGAAGTCCCACTTTTTGAAGGGATCCGTGAAAATTTCGTATTTGTTGACACCAGAACTAAGGAAGGACTCTCAAAAATACTATAACCTGCCCGATATTCGCTGTGAAAGGACATTCTTATGCATATAGAACTCGAAGGTATCACACCACATGATGATGACGCGACTTTATGGCGGTATATGAGCCTTGAGAAATTTGCCAATATTTTAGCAACACAATCTTTATTTTTCACAAGAGCCGATAAATTTGATGACACGTTTGAAGGACATATACCTCGGCAAATCATGTCAATTTACAGATCCGTAATTAGCATTTATGAAGAGGAACATTATGGTGAACTCTCACACAGCCCAGGGCTAAATAGTGTCCGAGGACTTCATAAATATGTTATGTGTAGTTGTTGGCATCAGGGAGAACATGAGTCAATGGCGATGTGGGACAAATATCACGTCCGTAATAGCGGCATCGTTATCAAAACAACTCTGGAAAACTTGAAAAATAGTTTACCGGACAAACCTGATGTATTTATCGGTGAGATGCAGTACCTTGAGAACCATAATAAAATGGATGTGATCAAAGATGTGTCTATCCCGAACTTAGTGCATCAACCTTATTTCTATAAGAGAAAACCCTTTGAATACGAACGTGAAGTGCGTGTGGTCGTTGAGATGCATTCATTTATACTGGATTATCTGGATACTCATAACAAGAAATCTGTCGGAATCCATGAGCTGTCAGACATCTGTGAAATTGGCACACCCCTTCAAATCAATGTTGAAACCTTAATTGGTGAAAACAGCGAAGTCATCATCTCGCCCTATGCCGAGCAATGGATTACAGATACCGTTACCTCGATCGTTAAACAATATGGATTTCAATTTCCTGTCAATCGATCCAGACTTTTAGACCCACCCGGACAAGAATTAAAGTATCTTCAAGAGGCATACGGGATTAGTGACGAGGTCATGCGCTACTGGGAAACCGATTATGGTCCTGGGGAAAGATCTAAACTCGAAACCGAGCAAGATTGGGAGTTGTGGCGGAAAGCACATGATGCCTTTTCAAAACTTAGCAAGAAAGACCAGTACTTCATTATGTCCTATTGGAGGCATCCTGATTATCTATAGTAGGCAACCATTTGAATATAGATGGTTATTAATACAGTCTGTTTGCAATCCTGCAACACCCTTGGATGTTAGAAAGAATTGAGACACGCCATCGCCTATCCATCCAGACTGGGAAGGGATCCCAACCTTGGAGTGGTCGCATCGGCTATGTGAACGCCATCGCGAACTTCATGACGCATACGGAAACTGGGACTTGATGATGTGTACAAGAAACATGCAGAACCTGACTGAAAACACAGACAAAACTTTCCAAAGATTGAGAAAAAATTGGCATCATGGTTTAGTGGATTATCTGATGTTAACCCCGCTAAGAGGCATAGAAGTTGTTGTTATATGGATAACCGGGGACCTTATAGTTCCACCAGTACCTCCCCGCCAGTTAGCGGCGGAGAAAGGTATTCGATAATGCACCCGATAACGAACAAGCCATGTACTGTCCCCATAAACGGATGGCGTACACCCAAGAAAAAATGAAAGAACTTATCGCAGATGATTTTATTCTCTTTGGGAGGAACAAAAAACTTCGTCCAGACGTAAACATTACCCGAATCGAACTGGGGCTGAACCCTATACCAAGCCACTATAACAGACCCTCAAACGAAGAACTGGTAAAATAAACTCTTAACATGAACTTAACATAAGCTGTATTTTGTTGTTATCAAGTGATTCGTCTCATCACTTTTTTGTTCCTTTACGGGTGTAGACAGCAGTCTCCACAGAAGCATAAAGATATTGCAACGCCTGAAAGTAGTCCATCTCGGCATGCTGAATGCCGTGTGGATCGCGACTTGCTCGCGCTTTCTGGAGTTTTTCATAACGCAACGCCAGCTGGCGGTTCGCTTTATCTAAGATTTTCCAGTGTATTTCTGAAATTATCACTGTTCTTGAAAAGTTTGCGAGAATGCCCTATAATGACGTTTTGAGACATCTCTTGGTACACTTCCGTATTAAGCGATCGGGGGTGTTCCTCTTTTTTCAAAATACTCGTTGATCGCATCACCTAAAATTTGCTCAATAGTTTTGTCCTCTTTGGCAGCAGCGATCTTGAGTTGCCGACTGACTTCAGGATCAAAGTGTCCGCCAATCTGCTTTTTACCGCGGCGCGAAGGCGATGAATTCTCGCGCTGTATCCCTTCCACAACGGCTGTGTTTCCATTCGCAGCTGCTTTCTCTTTTTCCTTTTTTTCACTGATAACATCTGAAAGTTTCTTTTTTTCTGGCATATTAGACCCCCATTTGCTTGACGATGTAACGGTAAAGTGAACGGATCTCGCGCGTTGATTTTGAGTTAGGTTCGAGTTCCTGAACGACAGAACCGCTGTTATACGCGTGGATAAACCCGACACGCCGTCCTATTTGACAAGGCGCGCAGG
>JAKZUG010000543.1:0-4674 GCA_047516705.1 Candidatus Poribacteria bacterium
TATCGCTGTTTTGTCAATATTTTCCATTACCTCCCGTTTTATACGATCCGTTTCGTTTTGTCTTATGGCATTCGTATCAGTGTTTTTTCGTACACGCTCTCTTATTTCGGTGTCTATTTCTCTTGCTATTTCCAGTTTTATCTTCTTTTCTCTATCCTTTATTGCCTTATCGTGGTTATAAATATAGTTTTCAAAGGTTTCACGATCAATTTCTAAAAAATTGTTGTGCCTATGATTCTCCCAAAAAGTCCACTTATTGGGATCACCGTCATTCGCAAATATACCCAAAAAAGTATCGGTTGCACATAGATAGGAGTGTAACTGTTCATTACCGTTCTCGACGCGACTCGTTCTCTTACACTCCGCGATTGCTACAAGTTTCCTATTTCTAAGAAACACGATATCTGCTCTGCGTCGGTCGCTGCCCATTTGAATTGGATACTCGCGTTTGATACTATAACCCGCCGAAGCAGTGGGAAGTGACTCAAAATAGTGAGCAACAATATCTTTGATTTGATCTTCAGAACAGTGGATAACCTTCTTTTGCACGGAACTGGTATTGGGTGCGGCCTCGGCTTCAGCATCCGGTGTAATCTCTGATTCTGGGGTAGGTTCAGGTGCGGTTTCTTGTGTTACGGCTGTGAGTGTGTCAAGTAGTTCTTGGTCAAAGTCATCAAGGGTTTCTTGTGTTTGTAGATCATTGATATATTCTTCAACGAGGAGACCTAAAAACTCGTTATAGAGTGTTTGTTCCTCTACGGTGTGTTGTACTGCTGTGAGTGTGTCAAGTAGTTCTTGGTCAAAGTTATCAAGGGTATCTTCCTGTGTGAGTCAGCGATTGTATCTACAATTACAATATCCATCCAATCTAACAGAATTTTTTCCTGTTCCGGTGTCAATGCAGATAACGGAGCTTTCCGTTCATCTTGTCGTGCTGCGCTTAATGTGTGAAACCAGTCCATCAGCCGATCATGTCTCTGTTGGCGTAGATTCATTTCGTGCTGCACTTCTTTTATCATCAGTTTCAGACTCCACCGTAGCTCCTGTTTGATTGCTTCCTCCTGTTTGTGTGGGACACTCCCCAGGTCTGTCCAGTTCCCCACCGGGCCGTTTTCCCCGTGAGGTCCCGTTATCAGTTGCATCACTCTGTTCGGGTCTTCACCCTCTATCAACATCACCTCCAGTTGATACAACACCGGATTCATCGATGGTGACTCCAAGTCGTACAGGAGATATGGACTCTCTGCCCACCGCAACAGATCCAGTATCGGCAGGTCGGGATGCGCCAGATTCAGTTCCTCCGCGTCCACCAGGTGTGCCTTGTCCGGATAGTGACTTACCAGATGAAGTGTTTTCAGTATCTCCAGTGCCTCTTGGTTCAGTGGGTGTTGTTCAGTTTTCAGCTGCTGCTGTAGCCGCCTTTGCATGTGTTTGTTCATCAACTTCTTTCCTAAAAGCCCGAGTTGCCCAGTTTCCGTAGCAAAACGTTTCGGTGTGGTGTGTCTACAAAACATTGCAGTAGTTATGATTTTGTAAAATACCGATGCAAATTTGTCTACTGCCCACCGACCTTCTCAAAAATAATAACATGCTGCCACGGCAGATCATCAAGCGTCTCTACCCATAAAAGTGGATGTGGTGTCGCCTCTTTAATCACTTGCAATTCGCTCATCTTGTGCAAGCGTTTGATCGGCACATTCGGATCTTCGGCACGGTATTCGACGAAGGCAACCCTACCGCCTATTTTGAGACCATGGCAGATGTTCTGCATCATCTCATACGGATGCGAAAACTCGTGGTAGACATCTACCATAATTGCCAAATCGACCGAATTCGGCGGCAATTTCGGATCGGTGATAGTCCCTAAAACCCCTTTGACGTTATTTATACCCACTGCTGTCATCTTTTCCGCAAGCAGATCGAGCATCTCCTGCTGAATGTCAACGCCATAGATGGTCCCTGTCTCACCGATTTTCGGTGAGATACGCCGGGCGATATAGCCTGTACCAACACCAATATCCGCCACAACATCCCCCTCTTTGAGCTTCAATATCTCAACAAGGCGGTTCGGCATCTCTTCACGTTCACGTTCCGGACGTTCCAACCACTCCGCACCTTGATGCCCCATCACGTGAGAAATTTCACGTCCCATGTAGACTTTGCCGATCCCGTCTCGGCTGGGTGTGCGCTGTTCGTAGCGCGTGCTTGCTGGACGCGTTGACTCGTCACTCGGCACAGGTGCTGCGTGGTTCAATAGGAGCAACGCGCATGCAATGCCTCCGAAGACCACGAATCCACGGCGTGAGTCAACTGCTTTCTGACGTTTTCTGAACATCGGTTTACCACCTCCCAAGGTAGAGCCCTCGATTTTCCATCGGCATCGGCACCCGCATGCCTTGCTGCCGTTGTGAATCAACGATCGCGAAAACCATCTCAGTACTTCGGTGTGCAAGATGAATGTTACCTTGGGTTTCTGTATCGGTATCAATCGCATCAACGATGTCCTCAATGCAGCCGACAGTACCGCTTTTCCGCTCAAAGGCTGGGAATGGTGCGTCTAAAATTTCGCTAAACTGCCCCTGCCGTTTGCGGAGTTGGAAACCGAGCCCATTGTTAAGTGAACGGACTGTACCTTCACTACAATTGACCTCAAATTCATAAGCCGTGCCGGGGACACTGATGCCGTTGATACCGTTCTGAAAACGGATAAACCCCATCACGATTCCAGGATCAGATTCCGTGCGGTTGTCCTCAAAATCGGCATCGTCAACTGCGACGTTGCCTTGTACGTATTCAATCGGCGAATCGCTTGCCAAAAAGAGGAGCATGTCCGCTGCGTGCGTGTATCCCCAGAGGGCGGCACCGCCGCTGTAGGCGATGATAGAACGTCTTTCGCCAAGTTCACCGCTTTCGAGAAGTTCACGCATTTTGATGTATCCGGGCGTGTAACGACGCTGCGTGCCAAGGTTGAATTTGATATTGTATTTTTCGCACACTTCAACCATCGCATCTGCCTCTTCCATAGAGGCACAAAGTGGTTTATCGCAATAGATGCCCTTCACGCCGTTTTCCGCGGCAAATTGTGTGATGTCGGCATGATTCCCCGGACGCGTCGCAATACTGACAATATCCGGTTTCTCTTTGACGATCATCTCGCGATAGTCTAAATAATACTTCGGGATGTTCCATTTGTTGCAGACGTATTGTGCCTTATCTTCAACGACATCTGCGGCGGCAACAAGTTCTGTCCGTTCAAAAGCAGTGTAGCCCGCTGCATGCGAATACGGCAAAGCACCGTGTGGCGTGTCGCGGACCTCTTCATCAATCGTGCCACCCATTCGACCACATCCAACAATGCAAACACGATATTGATTCGTTCCCATTTGAATTCCCTTCCTTTTTGGTACCGCTTGCAAACCAAATTATGCCATTAATGCATAATTTGTCTTTGCTTTACTAAAGTTTGGACAATCTGAATAGTATTTCCACCAGTTTATCAACAGTAGCGGCTGCTTTCACCGAAAACCTGTCTAATATTACGCGTTTTTGTTTCCTCGACCCAACTCATAGAAAAAGGAAGGCATTTCAAAACAGAAAACGCAGCCCCAGCGGGGCGGAATGTTTATAGAAACGCTATCCGGTCCCGATGATAAGCCCCAGCGGGGCGACATGTGTATAAAAAAGATGTTGGGTTTCAACAGATGCTAAGGCATTTTTCAATCCAATTTACCACCTAAAGATTCTCAAAAATTGTCCAAAGCTTAGTTGCTTTACACTATATTAACCCAAGTTGCTACTAACGGATTTTGGGCGTTTCAACATGGTTTTTCAGACACTTTCCCCACCCCGGAGGGGTGATATATCTATAGAAACAGTATATTCAAGCGACCGCACCCCAGAGGGCAGGGTCATTTCGTTCTCCGATAAAAGTGAACCCTAAATCTCAACATACCCCTGTAGGAGCGAACTCTGATTCGCGACTTTCCAACCAAAATAGATAAAAAACTGAAAACTAAATAGCCCTGCCCAGAGGGGTGCTATTGCTTCGCAGTGAGAATAAATAGGTGACAACTTGCGTTATATTAAACACTTAACTTTACAACATCTTGTTTCACAATTTCCTTCGTGTGCTGATAAGATGCCGTTTGCACGAGTTCCTGAACTTCAGGCGTTAGACGGTTGACGATTGTCTCCGGTAGGCTTTGCTTGCCATCGTATTGCGGACGATAGCGGAGAATCAGGAAACGTCTGTCTCGATCCTTCGGTTTCCACTGCAAGACACCATGCGTCAATAGTTCAGAGATAACGACGAAATCACCTGCCTTGGGCGTGATATTCGTGAAAACGTCATCTGGTTCCGGATTGATACCATCGGGTCCCGGAGTCAGGAGATCCTCAGGTCTCTCGAATTTGCTCTTATGCGAACCCGGGATGACGATTAACCCGCCGTCACCAGGTTGCACGTCGGTCAAGTAGAAGAACGCCACAAAGTCGTTACAGTAGATCTGATTATTCTGGATTTCATAGCGGGTGAGCCAATGTCGTCCCTCACGTGCACAGTGCAAGCCTACCGGGTTTTGTCTATCCGGGTTGTGCTGTTCAAGCGTGAGGGTACCGGTAACAAACCGCGGTTTATCGAAGGTGAACTCTTTAATGAGGGCCCAGATAGCAGGG
>JAKZUG010000544.1:0-5799 GCA_047516705.1 Candidatus Poribacteria bacterium
CATTGGATCCACCCATAGAGCCAAATGTGATAATGACAGGTGGCGGACCCTCCGCTAAAAAATTGACAAGTTCCGTCGGTGGTATATAGGAAGGCGACGCAAGATGCCAGACACCTGTGAATTTGTGGTTCGGTGGAAAATCAGCAGGTGGACAGAGCGTTGGAGATGCCGCAATGAGGTTTAGATGTGGCGAATACATGCCATCTAACGCCACGGAAGACCTCGGCTCTCCGCCGACTGACGCAATAAATTGATTAAAGAGTGTATCTATACTTGAGGCAAGACGGAGTTGCACCAATCTCCACACAATAGCGTTGCAGACGCGTCCCCAATTCGGGAACGGGTAGGGCGCGAAATCTAAGGATTTGATGAAACCCGGACAATACGTCACGGTGAGCCACGGGATCCCGTTACGAATCGCAGCCTCCTGGCCGGGAATATCCACTGAATGACATATTGCTATATCAAACCCTTTCATTGCGGTCAAGCAATCCTGATACCACTTTTCACCACGACGCACAATCCCCTCTTCCACGATCAATTGTAGCATCGCGGTCGGGTCACGCTTCGGAATAATAGAATCCATCGCCGTGTGAAATTCTGACAAATCAAAAGCAACGCCTATCTCGTAGAATTCCGCACCAATCTCAAGAATCTTGTCTCTATAAAGTGTAGGAGCGCAGACGCGTACCTGATGTCCACGTTCCAGCAAACGTTCCGATAGTGCTAAAACGGGATAGACATCTCCTGTTGACCCCCAGCAGACTACGACAATTTTCATTTTTGGCTCGCCTCTACGGTTAGCGTCGTTGCATCCCAAACGGATTCAACGGGAAGTTTTTTCGTGCATTCCCATCCGATTTTGCACTTATGTGCACTACATGGCCAGCACGGCATGTCTCGCCTCACGATAGAGGCATTTTCGCTCAACGGATGCCATGCCACGTGGTCAGTGGGACCGAAGATGGCGACCATCGGCACATCCAATGCCGCAGCGAGATGCATCGGACCAGAATCATTACAGACTACCAAGTCGCAACAAGATAGCATCGCACCCAACTCACGAATCGTCTCTGGCGCGTAAGAAATAGCACGGGACTGCATCGCTTCTTGGATGTTTTGCACCAATTCTGCTTCTTCAGGACCGCGTAAGAGAAGTACCGTCCCATTATACTGTTGCACTAACCTGTCAGCGAGTTCGGCGTACTGCTTTTCGGGCCAGCGTTTATCGAACGAACTCCCGCCGGGGTGGATACCAATCAGAAAAGCATCCTCACCGATACCCAAAGATGCAAGTCGTGCTTCAGCGGCAGCAGTCTCATCAGGCGACAACCGGAATATGAGTTCCCGTTTGCCTTCTCCCTCACAGATGAGTCGTACCAGTTCCAAGTTCCTATCGACTTCGTGGGTTTCACCTTTTCGGTATTTACCGCGCCACGCGTGGGTGAGGGTGGTTCTGAAGCGTTTCTGATAACGTCCTAAGCGGTAAGGTGCACCTGAGAGGAAAGCTAAGAGGTGCGTCCACATAGCAGTTTGCATGGCGACAACGAGTTGGAACCGTTCACGGCGCAACTCACGGTAGAATTGGAGTCGCGCTCGGATATCGCTGTGTTTTCCATCGCGGTCAAAGATTAGAATCCGATCCACATCAGGGTTACCGATTAACACAGGCGCATTAAGTGGACGCGCCAATACTGTTATTTCCGCGGATGGGTAATTCTCCCTTAGCAATGCAATCGCCGGTGTTGAATTCAGCAAATCGCCAATACCATCAACACGAATGATGAGTATTTTATTGATATTAGGAAGCGGATTATTGTTTTTCAGGACGCGGAATAACATAACTTTTCCTTGCCTGTGCAGTTAAAGTGTGCTTTATTATATCACAAAGCGGAGGCGTTGGCAATCTCAAAACTGTGCAAACCAGAGTCATTCAGTTCTCCTTTAGGGGAATGTTTGAATGTTGCAGAACCGTCTGTAGAAGCACTCTCCGAATCGCGACTGCTCCGATAGAAACGCCGCAAAACCGAAAACTGAATGGCTCTGTGTGCAACCCAAGCAGGCACATATCGTTGCATCAGCACCAACTGATATGATATACTATAATCATGCAGCACAAAGCACAAGGCATTACTGAGAGCGACCAGAAGTCCTCAGCACTCCGTTTTCTTTTCGGGACTCTCATCTTCGGTTCGATCCTTATTATCCTCACTTGTTATTGGATTATCTCCGCAGAAAATCGCGTTGTGTGGGAACTCACCGATTTTTCTATTTTCCCCACTGTCCTTTTCACATTCTTTTTATTGGCTCTCATTACCCCGCTTCTCAAAAAAGTTTTCAAAGGTTTAGCACCGACATCGCGTGAGCTCGCGTTGACATATATAATGGTATCCGTGGCGACTGCGCTTGCAGGACACGACATCGTTCGTCAATTAGTACCGATGATTGCCAATGCCGGATGGTTTGCAACACCGGAAAATGAGTGGGGAGACCTCTTTTTTCGATTCATGCCGACATGGCTAACGATTACCGACCGCGGTATCCTACAAGGCTACTTTGAGGGGGATGATACGTTTTGGCAGCAACAATACATGGAGGCGTGGCTGTGGCCCATCGTGGCGTGGAGTGGGTTGGTAATTGTCCTCCTGTTTATGATGCTTTGTGTTAACATTATCATCCGGAAACAGTGGATTGACCACGAGAAATTGAGTTATCCCTTAACGACGCTTCCTATTGAACTGCTCGGCAATACATCTGCACTCTTTCGGAATAAACTGATTTGGCTCGGTTTTGGAATCGCTTTTGGATTAGAGATGCTGGCAGGATTGAACTATCTCTTTCCGGTGATACCTTCGCTCAAAATCAAGTATCTACTCTATTTTGCTGACCGACCGTGGAACGCAATGGGACGTTTGCCGATCTATGTCTATCCGTTTGCGATAGGATTTGGGTATCTCATGCCGCTGGATTTGTCGTTATCGTTTTGGTTTTTCTATCTATTTTGGGGCGCGCAGCGCGTCTTTTTTAGTGCGACAGGGTGGACAACCGCTACCAGTTTACAGACTGAACAACGTGGAGGGGCATGGCTCGGTATTGGAGCACTCGCTCTCGTCACAAGCCGGAGGCAGATTTGGGAGATATTCACCGGTGTGTTTTCCTTTAGATCTAAGGACGGTTTATACCGGCTCGCTGTTTTCGGATTGATTATCGGTATGGTGATCGTGTTGGTGTTCTGGTATTTCGCTGGGCTATCACCGTGGGTTGCGCTCGGCTATTTCGGCATCTATTTGGTGTTGTGTATTGGGATGACGCGCATGCGTGCCGAACTCGGACCCCCGACACACGAATTGCACGGGATGCATCCCGACAGGATTATGTTGTTGTTCGGTGGAAGTCGTCCGTTAGGCGCACAAAATCTAACCAATACAACCTTACTGTCATGGCTTGCGTATGGGTACAGATGCCACCCGATGCCGCATCAGTTGGAGGCATTTAAAATCGGTAGGCATTTCCGCTTGCATGAGAATCGGTTGGTTGTGGCACTGATTGTGGCATCAATCGTGGGAACAATCGTTTCAATTGTCGGGCATGTGGCACTCTATCACGAATACCGGTTTGCACGGTGGGGCGTTGGTGAATTCAACCGCTTGCAAAGCTGGATTATAGCACCACGCGCACCGAATTTATCCGCGGTCCAGCATATAGCCTTTGGTTTCCTATTCACCGGTGTACTGACGGTTCTGAAACGTCGGTTTTTGTGGTGGCCGTTTTATCCTGTCGGTTATGCTGTCGGCAACGGCTGGGCTATCGGTTGGATGTGGTTCTCAATCTTTTTAGGATGGCTCTTCAAACAGCTACTTTTCACAGGGGGTGGGGTACGAGCCTATCGCCGGGCGTTACCGCTTTTCTTGGGTTTCGTATTCGGTCAGTTCCTCGCCGGAAGCCTTTGGAGTTTACTTGGGGTCGTCTTGAATATGAATATGTATACCCTTTTTCCGTAAAACTTCAAGCAACAGAAAAACGAGTTAAAAGTCTTCCAGTGCTTCTGCTTCGGATTCAAAGACACCGATGCTTTGCGTTAGACCAATCGTGTTAAAAATATTCCGGACTTGGGTAGACGGGTGGGCAACTCGTAAAACCTGTCCCTTCTCCCGCATCTTCCAGAGCAATCTGATAATCTCACCGAACCCACTGCTTGTAATAAAACTGCGTCGTTCAAAGTTAAGTAGCACTTTTTCAGCCGATTGAACCTCCACGTCAGCGTATGCGTCACTCAAGATAGCTTCAGACGCATCAGTAAGGTACCCCGTGATGTCAAATATAGCAATTTTTCCTTCGTGTCGAACAGAAATTTGAGAATTTGCTCTCACAATTCCCTCCTGTAAGATAAATCCTGAATTCGTTAAATATGATTATTAGTTGGAATATAATCTATAAATCCTCAGTAAAAGTGCGTTGGAGCGGTGTATGCTCGGGCTGTGAATGGATTATAGTACCATCGTCAAGATGGAGCCATGTCTCAAATTGCCGAATGCCTTCCTGGAACTGAATGACACGGGCACCACGAGGAAACCCTTCTCTGCCGTAGGTATGATAACCAGTGGCACGGCCATAGCAGAGACGGATACCGTGTAGATCACCCCAGAAATCGTTGATATGCTCGTGCCCGACAAAAGTACCCATGACATCGCCAGCTTCATGCATCGCAGCAAAAAAACCAGTATTAATCCGAGGCGCGCAAACGTTCTCATATTTCACACCATAGCAGGTATGAAAATCCCACACCTCGTCATATTCCGGAATTGGGATGTGGAAAAAGGCAAGTGCGGGAAGTGGATGCCCCGCTTCAGCCGTGAAGAACTTTGCGGATTCTTGCAGATACCACGCAATTTGCTCCCGTCTAATCCAATCGTAGCCACCAATATCTGTTGGCGCGTAACTACCAGAATCAATGAAGTAAAGCACTGCAGCGGATGTGTCCTCTTCAGAACTCTGGATGGGTAACACGTAATTTCCGACCCCAGGTATCTCTTTGGGACCTGGTTGAGCGAGAGACAGTTTGCTATCTTGCATAACTGCCATCAACTCGCGACGATCGGCACTGCCTTCGTCATCATGGTTGCCTAAAACCGCCGCCCACGGAATGCCGCATCCCTCTACAATCTTAACAACCTCGCGGAGGGAATCAGCGGCATCATCGCATCCACCACCAGCCAAAATATCACCTGTCAACACAATTAAATCCGGGGATTCCGCTGCTGCGATTTGTGTCATCAGTGCCGCTGATTGTTGATCAGCGGGTTCACCGTTGTGCCAATGAATATCAGTAAATTGCACGATTTTGAAACGCTGATCGCTGCGGAACTTCAATATGTTTTTCATTATTTGTCATTCTCCTTGGGGCATAATCATAGCATAATTCCCAAAAATTGCAAACAAATTCTTTACTACCAAAACCATTTGGTGTGGGATTACGAAAGCAGAATATTGTTCCAACTCTTATAGATACCCCTATTCTGAAAAAGATAGCAAAAAACATATTTCGCTTAGTGATTATACGCGATTGACGCTGCAAAGACATTCACCAGAAAGTCTCATGCGATCCATATCGCGTGGATATATTACGCAAATTTCATGCCAATTCTCCTAACAAGTGCAATATTTGCGTTAGACTCTTGAAATTTCGTTCGTATGTTGCACTGTCAATCCCATAGAATACAGATACCGACTAAGTCTATCAACAGACACATCCCTGTTTAGTGTTTTCTAAAAAACGCTCTCGCTGAAGACATGGAAATC
>JAKZUG010000545.1:0-13778 GCA_047516705.1 Candidatus Poribacteria bacterium
GTCCAGAATTATTTTATCAACGGTTTTCCGTCGTCCTGTCCGCCGCAAACGAGAGATTGCACCTATTGGCTCACAGATTTTTCATAGATAAAGTCTGCCAACATACTGATAAATTTAGGGTGCGCACCGACAGTTCCTGCCCGAATAAAATCAATCCCGCAGGCTTCCGCCGTTTCTGTTGCCTCTATGTCAAGGTCGTAAAGTACTTCAACATGATCACAGAGGAAACCGATCGGTGAGGCGACAACGGTGTCAACGCCTTCTTCTTTTCGTGCTTTAAGCCAATCGCTGATATCAGGCTGTGTCCACGGGATAGGGCTGTTTTCTACTTCGCTTTGGTATGCCAAGCCGAACCGGTTTTTCCCGATCTCTTGGGCTACTGCCTCGCCGGTTTTTTCAAACTGTTGTGTATAGGGTGAGGTATCCGCCGCTGATTGTGGAATTGCGTGTGCTGTGAAAACCAACTCGGCACATTCCAACTTGTTGCCACATGCAGTTTTGATAATTTCAGTAATGGCACCGACATAACCTTTGTGTGTGTACCACGGATCAAGATAATCAATAGACGGTTTTTCACCATCAATAGCCTCAATTCCTTTTTTTACTGCCCGTTGATACCACTCCAAACTAACCTTGGATTGGTGGGGTGCCATGATAATGCCAAGTATTTTATGGTGTCCTTTTTGTGCCATTTCAGCGACGACTTCCTTTAAATAAGGTGTCCAATGCCTGAATCCGGCATAAACGGGGAGCGATAGATCGCGCGCTCGTAATGCGTTTTCTAAAGCGTCGGCTTGTTTGAAAGTCAATTCGTTGAATGGAGAAAACCCGCCCAATTGGACGTAATGTGCCGAGATGTCTTTTACACGTTCTCTTTGAGATTCAGCTGTCCCAGCAATTCCTTCAACAAAGCAATAGGCTTCACCGGGACATGCATCGCTATCATATTTTTGGCAGCATCCGGGTGTAGGTCCACCGAATGCGACGAGTAAAACGCTGTCGTATCTCATCCCGATTTCCTCCTATCTCGTAGTCTTTAGGCGTAGGACACCATTGCTTTAGTTCAGTGGTGTTACGCCTACTTTAGCAGTATTTGAAGTTTAGTCGTTTGAGTATGCGATACGTGTTTGGTTTCGCGCCTCTAACGACTTGTTTACTGCTGGTTATTTCACTAAGGTTGAGTCCACCTGTTGCGTTAAACCCAGTGACGCGTAGCAACCCATGTTTTATGTGTTTGACCAGTGTATTCTTGACCACTCCACTTTCTAACACGGTTCCGCCGTATCTGGGACGCTTGCCACCTTTCTGCGGATTCTGCCTGTGTAGTTCACGCCTTCGTATCGGTATAGGCGAAATGCAAAATATATCGGTATTATCAGGCACATTATATCCGCCAACTGCACGATATGCCAAACACCAACTATCTACACAATGTGCGTCGAATGTTTCTGCCAACTTGTTAGACGCTTTCTTCAGTCCGAGCCTATCTCGGATTTCTTTGGTTTCCCAGCCTTGAAGTGTTAGCAATTCCCAACGCTTTTGGATTTCGGTATAGAACCCGTTTTTACCAACTTCTAACGGACTGAAACTGCTATTCCATTTCTTAGCACGTTTGATAGTCCGTGCTTTGATATCCTCAACCACTATCTGCGTTATCGGATAGAGTTTAGCAAGCCAGTCTAATATACGTAGTTTCCAGTCCCAACGTGCGCGTGTGCCAGCAAAAATACGCTGCTTGTTTGCAAGACGGTTCATTCTGTGCTTGCGGTTCGGACACTTCCGTGAACGTCTACCTCTACGCAACTCGCGACGCTTTTCCACTTTCTTACCCACTTTATTATGTGCGTCTGCTTGCACATTCAAATAGGTGTGCGCTTCCGATTTGACGGTAAACCCTTCCTTCTTACTGCCAGGGTCAACACCAACAGCGATTTCTTGTTTGAATCGTTTTGATGGCACTCTGTTAAGTCGGATACAGAACACACCATTATCCCAGTAAGGTGTGGCATCTCCGCATTTGATCATCATACCCGCACGCGTGCGATATATTACTGTAGTAAAGAACTTGATCTTCAACAGGGAACGCTTGGCTACGCTATGTCAAAGCACCGACGCTTTAGCGGGGTGATCTTTACGCCATGTTGGCTAATTGTGCTGGCATGAACCGTGCATCAGCGGCGATCGCCTTCGCGAAAGCCTCACGTGCCAGTGTTTCGTCTCCATTTGTGCGATGTGCGAGTCCGATGCAAAAATATGCTTGTGCGAGTTGTGTGCCGTGAAGACCGTTAACTAAGGCTTTATAAATGGACTCCAACCCTGTTTTTGTTTCATCGCCGTTGCGGTAAGCAGAAAGAATATGGTTGTATCCATGCAAAAGATGTGCTGGTGCGTAATCGGGATCTAATTCAAGTACGGTATTAAGTGCCTTTTTTGCCTCGGCGAAGAAGTCGCCCTTTTCAAGGACGCTTGACACAGTGCGGGACGCTTGCGTAAGCAAATTAGCGTATTCTGTCCATGCCTCAGGAAGATTAGAAAATTTTTCGGTTGATTTTTTCAAGATAGCAATCGCTAAACCGAAATCATTGCCCTCCGCGGCCTCTTCCGCAGTTTCTCGGTACGCCTCAAATTTTTCAAGTTCGTATGTTTTTTGGTGAAGTTTTTCGGTATCTGCAGCCGGAATAGCCGAAGGTTTCAGGTGTTGCCAGCCCAGTTCTGGATCGTCAATCAACCCGCGGTAAACCCTTAAAATCGCATAGCGGGGTGTTCCCCAAACTTCGGCGATAGACCGAATCCAGTCGGGTAGGTTAGCTTCCATTTCAGCGAGGAGTTCGGCTAAAGACATGCCTTGTTCGACGCGTTTTCGGACTTCCGTTAGGAAATAGGATTCTATCTGCAGCAACAAGTCTATCTCGGCATCTCGTGCTAACGGGCCGTGTCCGGGTAGTACACATTTAGGTGTGTATGTACGGAGTTCTTTAATTGTATTAATCCAATCATGGTTCGCCATAAGCCCTTCATTCATGACAGGTTGCCCAAAGATAGGAAAACTCCCTGTCATGACGGTGTCACCAGAGACGATACAATCTTCTGCGGGAATCCTGATAGCAGTGGCATCGTCTGTTTCTGCCTTTCCTAAGTGAACGAGGTGTAGGAGTTGATTGCCAAGATCGAGTTCGGTTTCATGTATGAACGTCTGCTGTGGAAGGAAGGGTGGATCGCCCAGCGTGAAACCACGAGACCGGAGGAATTCTTCTTGTCGCGGTGCCCTATTCACTATGAAGTCTTTCGTCATCTCGCGTGCGACGACGGTTGCACCTGCCTGATGAAAAATAGTGTTTCCGTTCGTATGGTCCCAGTGATAGTGTGTGTTAATCGCATACAGAATTGGCTTGTCTGTGACAGTACGGATAGCGTTGTACAGTCGTCGTGCCATCATTTGGTTTACTTGTGTATCAATTACAGCAACCCCGTTATCTCCGATGATAATAGAGGAGTTGACGATATTGCGAAACAGATACACCCGTTCTGTTACTTTAACGAGTTGTCCGTATTGTCGTGGTGCGAAAGGATTTTCAGGAATGTTTCTCATCTATGTTCCTACAGCGTTTTTGCGATATGTATAAAATGTTTAACGTTTTCAAAAGGTGTGTCTCTGTGGAGTCCATGGCTCAAATTCAATATATGTCCCGTCTTTCCGCCCTGTTTTAAGCAGGTTTTGACAGCTGCCGTGATGTCGTCGGGTGTCCCATCCCGGAGCATATCATTATCCACATTTCCCTGAAAAGCGACTGTGCCGTTAGTTTCAGCTTTCGCTTTGCCGAGGTCTACGCATTTCCCGACACTCAGTACACCTGCCCCACTTTGGTGCATCAAATCGAGATAAGGGCACTCTTTTGCGAACAGTATCCCCGGAGCCTCTGGATTGAGTTCAGCGAAAATTTGTTGGTGATATGGAAACGCGAACTCCTCGTATATGTGTCTCGGTAAGACATCCGCGACAGACTCGAAAAGTTGTACAACTTGAACACCCTCGCTAATTTGATAGTTCAAATAATGAATGGTCATCTCTGTCAATTTGTTTAGCAAACGATGCAAGAGCAGAGGTGCTTCTTCAATCATTTGGAAAACAGGGGTCGCCTTTTCCGATACGCCAGCACCGCGTTTGATAGGGCTCTCCCCCGCAATAAGGAAAAATGCGAGCGTCAAAGGTGCTCCGGCAAAACCGATGAGTGGTAGTTCTCCGTTCAGGGTTTCGCGTAGTTTGCGAATGACGTTCCCTGTGAACGCTAACTGTGAAGCGGGTTCATCAACCGGTTGGAGTGCGTCTATCTGTGCTTGCGTCCGAATCGGTGGGCTTAAAATGGGGCCTGGGTCAAACCGGAAATGCGCGCCCATCGGTGCCAAGGGCGTGAGAATATCCTTGTAGACGATGATGGCATCAACGCCGATACGTTTTGGCAGAAGTGAGATCTTGACAGCCAACTCGACATCGGTCTGTGACATCGGTGCAGGACAAGTTCGGAAGAGCCGTTCTAAAGGGAGGTTACGCTCTTGCCGAATCTGCCGATAAAGCGGGTCTGACCGACCTGCCTGTCGCATCATCCATACAGGGACGCGTGCCACCGGTAGACATCGCGCTGCGCGAAGAAGTAAGTCGTTTTTTAATTGTTTTTCCATGCTGACAGAGATTACCTCTTTAACGCGCTTTCAAATTGCCCCAAGTGGTTGCTAATTTGCCTGTGGATTCTACCGGTGCGACCCCCAAGGTTTTACCCACGCCGCTTCCATGAGCGTTTTCAGGTCTGCTTCGCTTAGGGTATCGCTAAACATCGCCACACCGTCAATGATGCCTTTGAAATAACCACCATCACATCCGTGTCCCGCTGGACACAGCCCACTTCCGATGAGTAACAAGGAATCTTACAAAATATCTCACTGTGAAACGTCTCCCTTCTGATGTCGTTCCAGAAGCTGCCGTAGTTTAGTGAAACTTTTAACGTTTTTCATAATCCTACCGCTCTCTCGCTCCTCAAGATAAAGGAGGAAGCCCATAACATAAAGACTCACCAAAAACAGCAAAAATCCCATGCTGCATTGTCCGATTGCCCAATAATTGGGTTGCAGACTGAGGTAAGGAGTGATAGCAATAATATCGCTGTTTGCATCGGGCAAGTCCTGTTGAGGCCACTCTACCGAAACAAAGTCCCCCCACCCAGTTATCCCAAGTGATAGGAAAGCGATCGAAAGGACAAAAACGATAAAAAATGGGATACCCATGTTAGATACCGGTTAGGCAGAGACCTTTATCAATCCCTTAGTGCAACCATCTTCGCGGTTGCGGACCTTTGTTATGCCTTCAACGAGGAAGTCAAGAGAGAACTCGTGGCTGATGATTTTGTCCATGTTGACAGCGCCACTCGAAATGAGTTGAACAGCCTCTTCCCACGTATCGGGTGCGAGCCAAGAGAACCTGATCGTTTTATCCATGAGGATAGTATCAAGGATAGGAACCTGCATTACATCTTTATCGCCGGGGAGTCCGAAGATAACGACGGTTGCATGCCTACCGGTAACTTTTAATGCGGTATGAATTGCGTCAAGTGAGCTGGTAGCCGTAATAGCGCGGTCTGCCAATTCTCCGTTATTGAGTTCTTGGATAGTAGCCCCCAAGTCTTCAACGTAGTGCGGAGAATTGGTATCACTGACGTTGACGACTACGTCAGCACCGAGTTCCTTACCACAATCCAAGCGATAATCGCGAGTTCCGACAAGCAGAACATTTTTCGAGCCGCGGCTCTTTAGCACTTGCACCATCATCAAACCGATAGGTCCTGGTCCGAAGACAACAGCAGTCTGTCCTTCTTCAGCATTGAGATTGTTGACAGCATAGAGTCCACACGCAAGCGGTTCTGTTAACGCCCCCTGGTCGTATGTAACATTCTCTGGGAGTTTGACCGTCCAGCGATAATCGGAGACTGCGTACTCAGCAAAACCGCCGTCAACACCTACACCTAAGATGCGTTTTTCAGGGCACAAGTTAGACAACCCTTTCTTGCTCCAAAAGGAGTTCGGGTTTGATTGGACGGGATTGACGACAACGCGGTCGCCTACTTTAAATCCACCGGTTGCTCCTGCTTCACCGCCGACTTCGACGACTTCGCCGGTAAATTCGTGCCCAAGGATAAGGGGACCTTTTCCGTCGTCTGTTTCAAGCGAGCTGTTACCAAAATAATATGCGACATCCGAACCGCAGATGCCTACCGAACGTACTTGAACCAACAGGTCAGTATCACCCGCTTGTGGTATGGGCCGGTCTTCGAGGCTCATTGATTCGGGTTCATAAAAGATTTGGGATTTCATTATGTGCCTCCTAAATGTCTTTAATAGATGCAGTTATGTTAGCACGTCTGAATTTAAATTACAACGAAATTCACAATATTAGCAGTTAGCAGTCAGCAGTCAGCCATCAGCAAGGTAGTCATCAGCAGTCGGCTGTCGGTTGTTAGAGACTGTAGAACTGACCCACGGAAACCTTTTCGTACTGATTCGTACTGACGGCTAAGGGCTAATTTCGAGATTTACGCAAACCCTGAAGATTAGAAAATGAACCGCATCTCCAAAAGCAAAAATCGGCTGCAAAACTCGCCGAGGAAGACTGTAATAATGGCAATAAAAAGAAAACCGGTTGCAGCGCGTGTCGCGCCAAGCACATCGCGGGCGACAGATTTAGGGCGCAAGCAGTCCCACGTAATGAAATAGAGGAGTAAGGTACCAGCAATGCCTATAAACAGCCGCATGCCGAAGATGATTTGGTAGAAGAGGTTAAAAGGGACAACATCCATGGATTGCTGTCTGAAAAAAATGTTCAGACAGAGCAACACTACCATACCTAAAAGGGTACAGAGCAATACGCTATTAAACCGTTTCAGATAAATCACTGGCAGATCGGGTGTCACGAGGTACCAGTGACCAAACCACATACCACTGTGGACGGCACCAAGCAGTACAGCGGCTATCAAGAATTGAAGCGGAAGTAGAAACATTTCACCGGGGAGTTGAACAATTTGGAGGTAACGCTGAGCACTCAAAACGATCCACGTAGCACCACAAATTACCCCACCAAAGAAAAAGAGCCGCGTGAGCAGCGGGACATTGAACCACCAACTCAGTGTATAGATGAGGAGGATAAGAACGAAGGAGATGACCAAAACGGACTCCGGGTTCTGCCAGAATCCGAAAAAATTGAGAAATGTGACAGGTTGCCGATGGAGAGCCAAGTCCGCACAGCGCGATAAACCGCTTACAAGCAAGTAGATGCTTCCCATCAAACGATAGAAGTTTGCCCCAACTAATCCTTTCGGAACTAAAAAGAGAAGAACAAACCCGCCGACTGCAAGTTGGCTGAAAACAAGATAAAAAATGTCGAGAATACTAAACATCGGTGCGACTTGGTAATTTTCAATAGGGCCGTTTCAATTCGCGTTATCGTTACGCGGATTATTTTTACAAAAAACAGAAACCCATTATAGTTCGCCGTAGCAAATCGCTATGCTCAAAACCATAATGGGCTTCCTATTCATCACGCTGTGTCTGGGTGTAAACGGTGTTTACCACCTAAATGATTTCGACGACGGCGCCAATTTCTTCGAGCTGTGCTTTCGCCTTCTCAGCATCCTCTTTAGAGACACCCTCTTGAATGACGATTGGTGCGGATTCGACTTTTTCTTTTGCTTCTTTCAAGCCGAGTCCGGTCAGGGCGCGAACCTCTTTAATAACAGGAATCTTGTTGGCACCGAACTCTTTGAGTTGCACATCAAATTCGGTTTTCTCTTCCGCTGCGGCTTCTTCTACTTCTCCAGCTGCGGCAGCACCAACTGCGGCTGGCATAGCGACTGCGGGTACGGCTGATGCGCTGACTCCGAATTTATCCTCTAATGCTTTGACCAGTTCGGAAAGTTCCAGAACGGTCATGCTGCTAATTTCCTCAATCATTTTTTCCATATCTGCGGCCATGTTTATATCCTTTCTATAAGTAGTACTAAATTGACTTGATTAGAATTTTCCGATCAAGCGGTATAGGAAAAAAGAGACACAGTGCCTCGGTTCCCCTGTGATATTTAGTATAAGCGTTAGGCATTTTCTGCCTCTTTCTTCTGCTCGGCAACCTGTGTTAGTACGGAGGTTACCTGACGTATTGTTCCACTAAGTACATTCACTATCGCGTTAGCGGGGGACCCTTGATGGAGGGTTCGTACGAGCCCAATGAGGGGTGCGCTGATAAGTCCAACGGTTTTAGCGATAAGGACTTCTCGTGACGGCATATCCTTAAGTGCTTCAACACCCGCTGCGTCAATCACCCGTGTCCCGAGAACCCCGCCTTTGATTTTAAAATTTTCGTGTTCCTCGCCAAATGCGAGCAAGATTTTTGAAGAGGCTGCCGGATCTGTGCCGGTAGCGAGGGCTGTATTTCCCTTGAGATAAGGTGTTAACCCTTCAATGCCTCTCTCTTCAGCGACGACATTTACTAAAGTGTTCTTACAGACCTTATACCGGATATCTGCTGCTCGGAGTTGATTCCGCAGCTCGTTAATTTCCGCGACGGTAAGTCCTTGAAAGTCTGTTAGCAGCACTACATCGGCACTGTCGAAAATCTCACGAATTTGTTCTGTTTGCTGAACATTCGCCTGATTCGGCATGTGTCAGCTCCTTTCTGCGTGGGTTGTATGGAAGCCGGATCACGTCGCTTCGGTTTCCATACAAACAGGTTAATTAGGTATACGATTGCATGTAAAAAGCCTCCAGGTGCCTGGAGGCTTACATAAATAGAGAAAGCAACAGTGGGCAATAAGGTTGGATATGCGCTTTGAAAAGCACGCCCGTTGTTTCCATTCCATTCAAGCCTCGGTAGGCAATTAAGCCGATGGCACCTACGTTCTACGACTCTATTCAGTTGTAAAGGCTATTTCCATATTGTATCCGGTGTCGTTTATACAAACTGTTGAGGGTCTATCCGAATACCGACTCCCATCGTTGCCGAGATAGCCACACTCCGAACGTATCTACCTTTTACGGAGGACGGCCGAGCGGTGACGAGTGCACCCATTACAGCATTGAGGTTCCCTTTAATGCTCTCTTCCTCAAACGAGGTTTTGCCGATCGGGACGTGAACGATGCCAGATGCGCGTTCTACTCGATACTCGATTTGACCTGCTTTGATACTCTGTATTGTGTTAGCGACATCCATTGTGACGGTGCCAGCCTTGGCGTTAGGCATCAAACCTCTGGGTCCGAGGACCCGTCCAAGTTTAGGCATAATACTACGCATGAGATCCGGTGTCGCGATTGTCGCGTCAAAATCGAGCCATCCGTCAACGATTTTATCAACGAGATCATCTGTTCCGACGAAATCCGCGCCCGCTTCTTCCGCCTGTCGTGCTGGGTCGCCTTCGGCGAAGACGACGACACGAATTGATTTCCCTGTACCGTGTGGCAGTGTGACGGTGCCGCGAATATTCTGATCGGCATGTTGTGCATTTACGCTGAGGCGTGATGCGAGATCAACTGTCTCGTCAAACTTCGCGCCGCTCGTTTTTTTCACAAGCGAGACCGCTTCATCTACCGTGTACAGTTGGAGTCTATCTACATGCTCTTTGATCTCGGTGTATCGCTTCCCTTTTTTCGCCATGTTGTTCTCCGATAGTCAGTGGGGCATATCTCTGTAGCCCCGTTCCAAAGTGAGTTTATGTGTATGTGAGGGTCATGCACCTCGTCATACAACTGAGCCTCGCTACCCAATCGTAAGCCCTATACTGCGAGCGGTGCCTTCTACCATCCGCATTGCGGCATCTAAATCTGTTGTATTTAAGTCAGGTAATTTCGTCTGCGCAATCTCGCGGATTTGATCCATTGTGACGGAGGCAACCTTATCTCGGTTGGGTTCACCTGAGCCTTTCGCGATCTTCGCTGCGGATTTGAGTAAAACTGCCGCGGGCGGCGATTTTACGCTAAACGTAAACGACTTGTCGCTATAACAGGTAATAACGGTTGTTACTACCATGCCGGTTTGATACTGCGTCTGGGCGTTAAAAGATTTGATAAACTCCTGTAGATTAATCATATAGGGAGCGAGACTTGGACCAACAGGCGGCTGTGGAGTTGCCTGTCCGGATACCAATTGGAGTTTAACTTCACCTGCTACTTTTTTTGCCATTGTTTTTCCCTATTGTGGATTGTGAGAATTCTAAAGTGCGTTTCCTATAAAGCGGTGTATGAGATTAGACATGAACTCACAACCGCGATCCCGTATTTAGACAACACCGTTTAATTTTAATTTAGTTCAGTTCTTCCACTTCAAGCAAGCCCAAATCAACAGAAGTTGAACGCCCAAAAAGCGAAATACTGAGGCGTCACCGTTGGTGTTCCATATCAATTGCTTCGATTTCGCCAGGGAATCCATTAAACGGTCCGTTGATCACTTTAACCTTATCGCCTATCTCGTATTCCATTGCTGGAATTGGTAAAACTTCCTCTTCCTCGGTCGACATCTGGAGCATTGTCTCAACATCATCAGGACTCAAAGGCGATGGGTGTGAGGTGGGACCCAAGAAATTCATGACTCCTGGCGTTTCTTGGATGAGTGCCCAACTTCTTTGTCCAATCGTGCTCTCAACATGCGGGCCGAGTTCATGGATGGTATTAACAAGTACGTACCCCGGATAGGAGGGACGGACGCTAACTTTTCGCTGGCTGTCCTTAATCTCGACCACTTCGGTCTCTGGGACATTAACCTGCAAGATCTCGTCCTGCAACTCTTCCCGTGCGATCATGTTGTCGAGGGTGAGTTTAACCTTTTTTTCATGTCCGGTGTATATCTGAACAACGTACCAGTATCCATCCATATTCTGATTCACCCATGTACTTTACAAGTGCTATTGAAGCACAAAAACGTTAACTACGAATAAAAAGAGTTCTGAGAAAAGCCATACCGAATCCCTCAAGTGAGGTGTTCAAGACATATTGGCTTACAAGTACAGCGATTAAAGGGAGGCAGGCTACAGCCGCCGCGATCACCTTCCGGTTTTCGTCAATGGAAGCCTCGGCATCTCTATCGCTTCGTGACTGGTTTTCCCAACTTTTCACGATAAGAAAGACAGCGATTGGAAGAGCTGCGAGAAAAATCCAAGATAAAGGGTTTTTCCATTCTGGGAAGGCGGAGTTGCCATCGACTATCCCGATATAAAGCCCTAATAGGGCGGAGGCGACAATGACGGTAATGGTACTTCCCTGTATCTCTTTCGTGTCCGGTTTGGTCACCTTCTGCCATTCCAGATGGATTCCCTGAAGATATTTTTTGAAGCGAGTTATCATAATAAAATTATAAAAGGCAGGCCAGGAGGGATTTGAACCCCCAACATTCGGTTTTGGAGACCGACGCTCTACCGTTGGAGCTACTGGCCTGTAAGATTTTTAGTAGTGTGCCACAGGCTCACTTAAATTAAGGCAGTGTTGCTCGTTGCACCGACTAAAAAACTATCGTGTTTCTTTATGCGGTGTATGTTTTCGGCAGAACCGGCAGTATTTTTTCCGTTCATATCGATTTTGCTGCGTCCGGCGGTTCCGAGTTGTTACATAATTCCGCTGATTGCATACATCACATGCTAATGTTACAATGTCTCTTGGCATAATAAAACCCTACTTTCAGTGATCAGTGAGTGGAGCCGACGACCGGAATCGAACCGGTGACCTCGTCCTTACCAAGGACGCGCTCTACCGACTGAGCTACGTCGGCAAAAATAAAATACTTCAACAAGCGGGAGACGGGAATCGAACCCGCGACACATGGCTTGGAAGGCCAATGCTCTACCAGCTGAGCTACTCCCGCATACTCTTAACACGTGAACAATAATAACGCGACACACGACTGAGGCACAGTGCCTTACGTCTAAAGCAAAGCTGCAGGATGCATTAAATCGAAATGCCCCAATAATGCTACCTTAGTATAGTAGCAGATGGGGGCAGATGGATTCGAACCACCGTAGGCGTAGCCAACAGATTTACAGTCTGCCCTTTTTGACCGCTCAAGCATACCCCCGTTATCAAGGGCTGACGAGAGGAATCGAACCTCCAACCTAGTGATTACAAATCACTTGCTCTACCATTGAGCCACGTCAGCAACATCTTATAATTATACACGTTTTATTGTAGATTGTCAAGTGATTTTTCTTTTTTACCGAGAGGTCTTTCCAGTAGAAACCATCTCCCAGTTAATCCGGGTTAGAGACCTTCTTCGCGCTCCTCTTCTTCAGTATTGTGTCCTTCCTCATGGACGACTTCTTCGCCGAATATATCGCTCCCATCATCTGAGTCCTGAGGATCCATAAAAATTGAGGGTGGACTGGAAACGGGAACCTTCGCTTCGTTTTGTTCATAACGAAGTTTCCCCTCAATCAATTCCTGTGTGGCAATAGCAACCGGTTTCGGCTTTTTATTTTCTGCACTTGAAGGCACAATGGGCAAACCGTCTGCATTTATCTGGCGCGCCCGTTTCGCGACAATATTCACTGCGAGATATTTATTTTCCACTGTTTTCACCAAATCCTCATTGTAAACGACTTCATTCATTATCATTTCTCCTCACTAGGTACGGATTCAGATTATAGGGTATTATTAATTATACCCAATTTTTGAAAAAAGTCAAATTAAAATGATAGAAAAGTTGACAAGCTAACTTTAAAATGGTAAAATTGAGATATTAAGTTGTGCATCTGTATGTTTTAAGAACTAAAGGAAACTTCCAAATGGATACAAACATCCAGCCTATTCTCAAAAAATCGCTTGCGGGGAAACGCCTCGACTTTGACGATTGCCTCACGCTTTTTAAAAGCCATGACCTACTCGCTTTAGGGCACGCGGCAGATGTTATCCGGCAACGGAAACACCCGGGAGGGTACGTCACCTATATTGTTGACCGGAATATCAACTACACTAATTGGTGTTACGTTGATTGTGATTTTTGTGCATTTTACCGCCATCGTAGCGACCCTGATGCTTATGTCATGGAGCGCGACGAACTTGGAAAAAAAATTCAGGAAACGCTCGATCTTGGTGGTGAGATGATTCTCATGCAGGGCGGGCTACACCCGAAGCTAAAACTGGACTGGTACGAAGACCTCCTACGGTGGATTAAAGCGAACTACCGCATCCACATTCACGGATTTTCACCACCCGAGTTGGACTGGTTCGCCAAGATAAACCGTATGCCGTTGCGAGAAATGCTCATCCGCTTACGAGACGCGGGACTCGATTCGATCCCCGGCGGTGGTGCGGAGATTCTCACTGAGCATGCCCGGAATGAAATCAGCCCAAAAAAATGCACCGCTGACGAATGGCTGGAAGTCATGCGACAAGGGCATTTGGTCGGACTCAAGTCGAGTGCAACAATGATGTATGGGCATGTAGAAAGCTACGCCGAACGTGTTGAGCACCTTGTCCGTCTGCGGGACTTGCAAGATGAGACAGGCGGGTTCACCGCTTTTATCTGTTGGTCTCTGCAGCCTGCCAACACCCGTATGGAGCATATACCGCCAGCGGGAAGTTTTGAGTATCTTAAGACCCTTGCCATCTCCCGATTATTCTTGGACAATTTCGACAACTTCCAATCTTCGTGGGTTACCCAAGGTCCCAAAATTGGGCAGCTTTCCCTTAAGTTCGGCGCAAATGACATGGGTGGCACAATGATAGAGGAAAACGTTGTTAGCCAAGCTGGAACCGTCTACTGC
>JAKZUG010000546.1:0-4535 GCA_047516705.1 Candidatus Poribacteria bacterium
TATTGTTAACATGTGTTCAATAATAAAAACCAAGTATATCCGTAGGTTGGGTAGAGCGGTAAAAGACCAAAAACCTTCAGTTATACAGAGGATTCAGCGTTCCAATAACCGATTCCTGAAGATAAACATAGCGAAACCCAACAGGTTCCAACACTGGAGGTGTGGGAATGTGTTGGGTTGGACTTGTGTTTGAGTGATTTCAGGCCTCTGATGAACCGTGAACGCATCTGTTCTGTTTAGTCGAACTCACGTTATTTTATATTGAACTCACATTATTGTTAACATTCCGGGGCAAAACCGTGGGCAACCGTTAAGAGGACAATTTATGAAAACAGTACCAAAGATTGTTGCAATTGGCGGTGGAGAAATCCGTGAACAGGAAACCGCTGCTATTGACAAACGCATCATTGAATTGACCGGTAAAACACAACCGAAGGCACTCTTCATTCCAACCGCCAGCAGCGATGCACCTGGATATATTGATACTTTTGAGACGGTTTACGGTAAACATTTTGGATGTCAAACGCACACACTCAAACTCGTTCAAAATCCACCAGTGTTTGATGAGATGGCCGCGTTGGTTTTGGATTCTGACCTCGTCTATGTGAGTGGTGGAAACACCTACAAAATGATGAAGATATGGCGACGCTTGAGGTTAGATACCGTGTTAGCAGAAGCTGCGTCCCGCGGTATTGTTCTATCGGGTCTCAGTGCCGGTGCGATCTGCTGGTTTAGATACGGGCATAGCGATTCTCGTTCTTTTTACAGCAACCCGGATTGGGACTATATCCGCGTCAGCGGACTGGGTTTGGTCAATGCAATATACTGTCCGCATTACCACGCCGAAGGGCGAGAAACTTCCTTCTCACAGGTAATTGCAAAACGGGGTGGCATCGGAATCGCTTGTGATAATAACGCCGCGATTGAGATCGTTGGCGAGCACTACCGTATTCTCACCTCTGCCCCTAATGCGAAGGCGTACAAACTCTTTAAGCGTCAGGGAAACGCCGTTGTTACGGAATTATCGCAAAACAGTGACTATACACCTTTAGCCAACCTCTTAAAGCGGAGATAACACCAAAATCCTATTTCACGTCCCGCGACGAAAACTGGCCCCCACTAGGGTCATTTAGTTCTCCGATAAGTGCAAACGCTAAATCGAAACGTCCCACTGTAGGAGCGATCTCCGAATCGCGACCTCCAAAACGAATTGGATAAAAAACTGAAAACTAAATAGCCCTAGGCCCCACAATTATCTCTTGACCGATTACACGCGCTATGCTATCCTATCCAAATCAATACTTTTTAGAAGGAGGAGGACCTTTTCTCTTCGCGATGGAAGCCTCGTAAACCTTTGTCGGGGATGTGGAGAGTCTCGGTTTTATATTCTTTATGCAGGTTGCAGCAATGTTTGGTGAAGGAAAAGGGGGCGTGGTTGAAAAACCGGATCCCCGCGCCGGAGGAGATGTCGTCGTCGTCAAAATCCATGCCGTTCCGATGTGTACGGAGTATAAAGGGTTCATACATGGAAGCACCGGCGAGCACTTCGGTCATGAAGCCGCTGGCGAAGTTGTGGAAGTCGCGCAACCCGGTCGCGTCAAGGTCGGTGACCACGTGGTGGTGCAACCACAGAACTCCTGTGGTAAATGTGCTATGTGTGCCATCGGTGAGCACATTCACTGTACGAGCGGACGGAACATTCGGGAACTCATCGGGACAGATCCAGCTTCGGCAACTTATGCGCAGTATATGCACAAGATGGAAGATCTGTTATCGCCGATTCCAGATGGCGTGAGTTATGAACATGCGGGGATGGCGTGCTGTGGATTGGGACCGACGTTTGGCGCAATGGAGCAGATGCAAGTCAATTCATTGGATACGGTCATGGTTACGGGTTTAGGTCCCGTCGGGTTAGGTGGTATTGTCAATGCCCACTATCGCGGCGCACGTGTCATCGGCGTAGAAAGCCATCCGTATCGTGCCGAACTCGCTAAGAAGTTGGGGGCAGAGGTTGTTCTGAACCCAACTGATGAAGGTATTCTCGATCAAATCCGAGATCTGACGGACGGTGTCGGGATTGACAAGGCACTCGACTGCTCAGGCGCGTCTGCAGCACATCGGTTGATGGTCGATGCAGCTCGAAGAAAAGGACAGGTTACGTTCATTGGAGAAGGTGGGGAATTTCCGCTTGCCGCGAGTCGGGATATGATTCGGAAGGGCTTAGTCCTCCGCGGGAATTGGCACTACAACCTTGGTGTCTATCCAAAATTAATGCAGATGATCCAAAAATCATCCGAACAGATAGACACGTTCATCACACATACCTTCCCGATGCGTGATGTCCAGGAGGCGTGGGAATTACAGGCGACAGGGGAATGCGGTAAAGTGGTACTGCATCCATGGGATTAGTTCTCTGAAAACCGCCGCGAACAGTTTCTCAGGTGACCGCGTCTTGGAAACGGCGTAGTGTGAGGACGAAAGAATCCTCGTTAAGTTCTACCATATCATAAGAGATCGCTTCCCCTTGGGAGACATCGCATTTGAGTGTGATGTCGTCCGCCAAACCGAGGGGGAGCAGATTCTCTTCACGTGCGATGTCTGCCCTCTCAATCAATCCGTTAACAGTATATCCACCACTTCCATCGAGTATCTCTCGCGCTTTCAAGTCGCGTTTGGCAACCGTAATAACATCGGCAACCGGTGTCGGTAACGGTGTGCCTGTCGGTTTCCGTAGAGGACGGCTTTTGCAATCGAAATCGGGGAGGGTTTAACGTAAATCCGAATAGATGCTCTTATAGCAGAAAGCAGAAACGGCAACACTCCTATGAAGGAAAACTGAATGGCTCTGAAACACTATTTATTACTCTTGAATTTCTTATTTTTCACAGGATGCGGAGCGGAAAAGGCCCCAATGGAAACGTTTGATTACGCTACTGTTGTTGAGGTAAAAGATGCCAGAACGGACGTGGGGAGCGATGCGAATTACCTTTTGCAAGGCAAAACTGCCTTGAAATATTGGCACGCAGAGATAGACATTGTCTTTTCTCAAACACCTATAGATTTAGAAATGTTGCATGTGTCTGCAACACATTTTATTGATCATGATGAAAACCATTTGGCAGATTTTTATTGGGAACAAACAGGAAACATCGTAACTATATATTTGACGTTCCATGCGAGTCCACTGTTTCAGGATTGGTCGGATATTCCACTTACCTACGAACAGGTAAAAGAAATGCATCCTGATATTAATTGGGACAACTTTACTGCATATACTATTAATTTTACACTTGACTGGGACACAGGGCGAAAGCGATTTGAGGGAGTGCCGATAAACCCATCACAACAAATTTTAGAGAGGTTCAGATAATGGAAATTAAAACAATACCAGTAGACTTGCCAGAAGAAGGTAAGAGAATTCTACGAGAGACAATTCATATTCTAAATATAGAATCAATCAAAGATTGGATAAAAATAGTTAACGAAGGATATGAAAGAAATCAACAAGATATTCGTTTAAAGAGTATCACAATAGATAGTAGTGCTGTGTCAACATAAAAATGATGGGTGAAACGTATTTCGCGCGCCTATGTATGTCGTGTGGTCTACGAATCTTGCTGTAGGAGCGAGCTGTGCTCTCGATCTTTCTACACATCAACTTTGGCGTGACAAAGCAGTAGTAGCCTTACATTTACTTTTGAATTGTGTGAATAAGACTCAAGTCCAAAACAACTTATTGCCACAAAGATTATGAAGTCAATTTAATCTGTTCAACTTCCTCTATGCCGGAAAGTCCAGAGCGTGCTATCTATTGAAGGAAGCAACACGCTTAACCTCATAGAACAAGCTGTCCGTGAGTATCTCCGCCGGCGCGGATATTTCAGAGATAAGAGAAGAAGTAGCAGGTAAAAGCCAAATATGATACTTCATTGACTCAAAACACCCTGTCGAAAGGAGAAAATAATGTCAGACAATCCAATCATGAACATTGGGGATTTAGCAAAACCTGCTACTGCCCTAATTGAAAAGATAGCGGATGCCGGATATATACTTTATGAACCTCACCGTATCAAGGCAGCCGCTAAAGCGAAAGCTGAGGCTGCAGAAATTGAAGCGAAATCCCAAATTGAGATAACCGACTTGCACAGACGAGCTATGCATCGTTGGATCGAAGAGGAAGCACAACACCAGAAGAACATGGAGGACACTACTACAAAAGCATTCAATCAGTTAAACGAAGACGCAGATCCTCATGCTATAGACGACGACTGGATTGTCAAATTCTTTGATAAAAGTCGATTGGTATCCGATGATAAAATGCAAGATTTATGGGCTGGAATCTTAGCTGGCGAAGCCAATAGTGTAGGATCATATTCACCTAAGGCTTTGACTACCTTTGCGGACATGGATCGAAACGTTGTGATATTATTCAACACTTTTTGTTCATTATGCATTGTATATTTAGAAGATCCCAACGCGTTTCTGAAATCGCCGTTCAATTTTAAAATTGTAGACGCAAGGATGCCTATTATAAG
>JAKZUG010000547.1:0-2704 GCA_047516705.1 Candidatus Poribacteria bacterium
GTGTAGAAGCGCGTATCACATAAAAGTCAGGTTCCCCAGAGGGGCGGCATTTGAAGATAACTACAAAATGCCCTGAAATATCCCTAAATTGACACCTATGGTGCGGTTTTGCGGCGTTCTCGACCAAATGCGATCTGCATTCTAACCGCACCGAATCCTTAAAAAAAGACGTGAAACCCGAGGATTTCTTAAAACTAAATAACCATGTAGGAGGCTTGCTTGGAATTGACAACGAAAATAGAATAGTGCCAGCCTAATTTGACGAGTTTTCGATAATGCGGATAACTCGATTCACTGGGTTCTCTGCGTTTGAAAAATCGACTGTCTGGTTCCGTCCACTTTGCCATTTTACTTTGATAGATTGAATCATTTCTTGTGTGCCGATACCGAAGTGAAGAGTAAGCGCACTACCGGATGCGTAACTTCCACCACAAGTCGCTTCTTTGAACTGTGTGTTCTTATTTGTTTGCACCCACACTTTCGCACCAATGCCGTCATGATTGGTTTCAGTGCCGACAAGTCGGATTTTCACCCAATTGTTCCTTCGGGGGCCTGCTTGAGAATCGTTTCGCAAGAGTGCCGGGACTTCACCGCAGCATGTAACAAGGATATCCACTGCGCCATCGTTGTTATAGTCACCGACGGCTACACCGCGCCCGACAACTGGACGTTTAAAAAATGTACCTGCTGACTCGGATAGATCTCTGTATTGCCCTGTTCCGATGTTCCCAAAAATCTGGCACTGTTGTTTGTAAGAGAGAGATGGCGTAATCTTTGATACGTTATCCCACACGTGTCCATTTGCGACGAAAAGTTCAAGCGTTCCATCATTGTCTGCGTCAAGGAATTGGGTGCCGAAACCGAGTTGTGAAAAACTCGGATCAGCGAGTCCAGTTTCAAAAGTGGTCATCGTGTAGAAGCCGTCGCTGTCGTTGTGAAAGAGGCTGTTAATTTCCAAAGAGAAGTTTGTGACAAAGAGGTCTGGCAGTTCGTCGTTATCGTAATCCGCAGCGGCGATCCCCATACTGGCAGTTGCACGACCTTCTGAATTGTAGGCGACTCCCGCCGTGACGGCGACATCTGTGAAAGTGCCATTGCCATTGTTGCGGTAGAGGAAATCGGGAACAGCGTCGTTCGCGACAAAAATATCAGGGTAACCGTCGCTGTTGTAGTCTGTAAAGAGGGTGCCTAATCCTTTGCCTGCGTTGTGTAACCCCACGCGGGCTGTGACATCGGTGAAAGTGCCATTGCCGTTGTTTCTATAAAGTGTATCACGCGCACCGGGATATTCATGTGGACCGCAGTAGATATGAATACCTTCCAGAAAACAGGCGTGGGCGGTTTCGAGTTGATAGTCCAAATAATTGGCTACATAGAGGTCTAAATATCCGTCAAGGTTGAAGTCGCCGAAGGACGCACTGACGCTCCAGCTGCCATCGCCTACACCGGCATGCGATGTAACGTCTGTGAAGGTGCCGTCGCCATTGTTCCGATACAGTTGGTTTTTACCGAAGTTGGTGAGATAGAGGTCAGCGTCTCCATCGTTGTCGTAATCTGCGGCAAGACAACCCATGCCGTACCCCTGGTTGTGTTGTAATCCGGCTTCGGCAGTTACATCAACAAACAGTCCATCACCGTTGTTCCGATAAAGAACGCTTGAGTGATTAGCAGATCTGAGGGATTGAACATCGCGGCTGAGGGTGCCGCTATTGACAAGGTAGATATCGAGATGTCCATCGTTATCGTAGTCAAAGAAGAGTCCGCCAGCACCCATCGTCTCAGGTAGGTATTTCTGTTCAGATGTGCCGTTGGTATGTTTAAAATGGATGCCGGCTGCCTGTGTCTGGTCTGTGAAACGGAGGGTCGTTTCAGCTGCATTCAGCGTAGCGACACAGTTAACAAATATCAGGTAGGTGAATAAAAGGGAGGCTGTTTTGGGACAGAGCGAGAAATAACAGTGGTTTTTCAATTTTCCGTATATCCCGCGTGGTAGGAATTACACTTAGAATCCGCTTTTGAGCACCCCAAGTTGTCGTAAGTTTGTTTTGGGGTTCGACAGCAGTCTGCGGGTCGGTTTCATTCGGATCGAACTCAATATCTGTTGTCGCGAAAATTTGGTCGATGTACGTTCCATCTTCGCGGTGAACGAGGTGCAATGTGTGTTCAACAGCGGACAATTCCACGGGAACTGGATCATCGCCATGTTGGATAAGCTCAGTTCCCAATGTGTCTTAGCAGGGCATCATATTTTCCGGTCTACATCAAGGCATCTTCAACCGGTTCAGGAAGTTCCACCGTGCTCGGGTCAACATCAATCGGATATTCAGTGCCATACGCATCGACGAGATCGTCAAAGGTAACGTTGTCTACACGCTCCAAATCGTCGCCGGGATGGACGAGCCACACACCGTAACAACTATCACAACTGACGAGATCTACGTCATCTTTTTCGATCGGGAACTGCGTCAGCGGATTGTTACAATCAGGGCAGGGTAACATATAAATTCCTCCTAAGGGTAGCCTCAATCTTCCAATTGAGTGCTCAGCATTAGTCAGCGGCGGGAACGAAGGTTTCCGGATTTTCAGCCGCTGCGTCGTAGTCATCAATCAGTTTTGTAATAACCGGGTTATCACCGCAGAGTGGACAGTTCTTATCTCTATTAATTTTCATCTCGCGATAGGTCATACCGAGTGCATCGTAGAG
>JAKZUG010000548.1:0-2960 GCA_047516705.1 Candidatus Poribacteria bacterium
GTGTGTCACACTGGAGGCGATCGGACGCGGCGAACTTGGCGAAACCGATATCAACGAAACCTTTGACGACGCAGTCCGAACCGCTATCGCCGACCAAGAACGCGCCGGGGTAGACATTGTCACAGAAGGCGAGATGCGCCGCCAAGACTTTGTGCTCGGTTTCTATGAACGGCTCACTGGATTAGAACAACTCCCTGCTCCCAGAACACAGGGACCCGACGGACACGATCAGCGCGGTAAATGGCTGCCTTCCGTTCCGCTTACAGCACCCGATGGACTCGGCATCCTTCCAGAATTTGAATTTGCGAAGAACGAAACGACAAAACCGCTCAAGGTAACCTGCCCTGGTCCCTTCACGCTCTCAGGACGCATTCAGACGGGTGGTATCTACAAAGAACGCCTCGAAGTTGCCTACGCTTGTGCAGAGATTATCAATACGGAACTCCGCCAACTTGTTGAAGCAGGCGCGGAATTCATCCAGTTAGATGAACCCTCTTACGCCGTTTATCCTGATCGACCGCAGGAATTTGTGAAACTTTTCAACCACACGGTTGAAGGTTTAGGGCGTAGCTCGCAAGCCCATATTGAACAGTCTGCTAAGATTGGACTGCACATCTGCTTCGGAAACTACCGCGGCAGGGCAGTCGGTAAGCGTTCCTACCGTCCGCTCTTCCCCTATATCCTTGACGCAGCGTTCGACCAACTCGCACTTGAGTTCGCAAACCGAGAGATGGCAGAAATCGGATTGTGGAGTGAATTTCCAAACGACAAAGAACTCGCCGCAGGACTCATTGATGTCAAAAACTACTATGTAGAGACCCCAGAGGATGTCGCGGCACTGCTCCGAGAAGCACTCAAGCATGTGCGTCCTGAAAAGCTTGCGATTACACCAGACTGCGGTTTCAGCCAAACGGCGCGGTGGGCAGCTGCCGCCAAACTAAAAACAATGGTAGCTGGCACTGAAATTGTCCGCCGCGAACTCACAGGAACAGCATCCTGATAAAGGTTAAATAGAACCATGAACACGAACAAAAAAATGCCCACACCTGAAGAAATTGAAAAGGAATTCCAAGAATTCTGGCAAAAGAAGTACGGTGGAACCGTCCGCTTGATAAACGCAACCGCTAACGGGCCCACACCTGAAGGAGAAGCAGAAGAACCCGAACCGAAAAAGGATTTCGATTTGAAGTTTGACCTCAAACCGAAAGAGATTAAGAAGTACCTCGACCGGTACGTGATTAAGCAAAGCGAAGCAAAGAAAGCACTCGCTATCGCTGTCTGCGACCACTATAATCACGTTCGAGAATGCCACGAAAACCCTGATGCTGCCGATACCGACTACTCAAAACAGAACATTGTTATGTTAGGTCCGACCGGAGTCGGCAAAACCTATCTTATCCGGCACATCGCCAAACTCATCGGCGTGCCGTTTGTCAAAGCGGATGCCACCCGATTTAGCGAGACAGGTTACGTCGGTGCCAACGTAGACGACTTAATCCGTGAATTGGTAACACAAGCGGATGACAACCTCGAATTGGCACAATACGGCATTATCTACCTCGACGAAGCGGACAAAATCGCGACACCGCCGAACATTATTGGGCGCGATGTGAGCGGACGCGGCGTGCAAATCGGACTCCTCAAGTTGATGGAAGAGACCGAAGTCGATCTGCGTGCAGGAAACGATGTCGCCTCTCAGATGCGTGCCGCAATGGAATTCCAGAAAAGTGGCAAGGTCGAGAAAGAGGTCATCAACACGCGGCATATCCTGTTTATCATCAGCGGTGCGTTTACCGGTATGGAGAAGATTATCAAGAAACGCATACATCAAAGTAGAATCGGGTTCAACGCTGAAATCGCAAGCCAAACTGATGATGCCACACAGTATCTTGAGGATGTCACACCGAGGGATTTTATCGACTTCGGTTTTGAACCTGAGTTCATCGGACGACTCCCTGTGCATGTCGTTTGCGGTGAACTTGCAGTAGACGATCTTTTCTACATTTTGAAACATTCTGAGGGATCTATTATCCGACAGTATGAAAACGCGTTTCGTGCTTACGGGATCACAGTGCTGTTTTCGGAGAGCGGTTTACGTCGAATCGCCGAAAAAGCCATTGAACAAAAAACAGGGGCACGCGCCTTAATGACTGTCTGCGAAAAGGCTTTGCGGAATTATAAATTTGAGCTTCCTTCCACCGGTGTTGGTGAATTCGTTGTTACTGACACGGTCGTCAATGCCCCTGATGCCGAACTAAAACGGATAATGAAAGATGCCGATTACAACCGTAAAACAGTGATGCACGAGCAGATTCGCCGGTATGAAGCACAGTTCTATGCTGAACATCAATTGCAGATTCAATTCGATGACGAAGCAACTGCGCTTATCTGTGAACATGCGATTGCAGACGAAAAAGCGGTCCAGCAGGTCTGCGATCAACTCCTTGAAAGCTACCAGCACGGCTTGAACCTCATCAAGCAGAACACCGGGAAATCCACGTTTACCTTCCCAAAAGCTGTTGTAGAAAATCCCGATCAGGTACTTGAAGAATGGATTCGTGCGTCATATACCACAAAACGTTGAATAGGATTACTTATGGGACAAGGTCCCTATGCTAAAATTATGAACACCGAACAAAAGAGACCACCGCGTCCAGAACCGGTAGACCTTCGAGAAACTGGTGCTCCGATTGATGGCGAACCACAGGTTAGCGATAAGAGACTCTTCTTCCAACTCCATGTCTTTAAGAACTGCTTGTATCCTGAGTTGGTTATTGAAGTACTCCATGAAAGGACCAGTTTAAATACTGTCTTATACGACGACTTGAATCACCCAACAGGAATTGGTGTGCTTTTTGCCGCAGAGGATCCAGCAGCACTCGTGACAGAGTCGCGAACCTTCCTCCTGAACGCACAAAGTAGATCGGACTTTATATATCGTCCGGAAATGACAATGACAG
>JAKZUG010000549.1:0-4023 GCA_047516705.1 Candidatus Poribacteria bacterium
GTCTGTGACATTGACATGTTGTCCACCGGCACCGCTGGCTCGATAGCTATCAATACGCAGGTCTTCTGCTTGAATGTCCATTTCCACTGTATCGGCGATTTCCGGTGTAACGTCAACAGCGGCAAAAGAGGTATGTCGTCGCTTGTTAAAATCGTAAGGAGACAAACGGACGAGCCTATGCACTCCAGTTTCAGCCTGGAGGTAACCGTAAGCGGAAGGACCTGTAACAAGAATTGTCGTTCCTTTGAGACCAGCTTCGTCTCCGACAGTGATGTCTACGATTTGCGTTTGATAGTCGCGTCTGTCACACCAGCGGAGGTACATCCGCATCAACATCCCCGCCCAATCTTGTGCGTCAACGCCACCTGCGCCAGAATGGATATTGAGAATGGCATTGTTCTCATCAAACTCACCATTCAACATTAACCGGAGTTCCATCTGTTCAAGGCGACTGGTGAAACTCTCCAATCCATCTCCAACTTCCGTTTGTAAACTCTCATCGTTCTCTTCAATTGCCAGTTCAATGAGGGTCTGGATGTCTTGAATCTCGAGGTTCAGTTCCTCGTATTTGCTAACTTCATCTCGGAGGGTCGCGATACGTTGATTGATTTTTTGAACGCGTTGCGTATTGCTCCAAAAGTCTGGAGCGATAGTAGCCTCCTCAAGTTCCGTTAATTCTTTTCGTTTTGAAGCCAGGTCAAAGATAACCTCCGAGTTCTAAGAGACGGGTCTGCATCTCTTCAGCCTGGTTTTTTAGATCTATAAGCATATATTACCTCATAAATAGTTAAGAATGTTTACGCCATCGCCGTATTACGAGTTGACTACCAAACCATCCAACACAGATGAGCGCGCAAAAGATTGGAAACCAATCGCCGTAGCGGGTATAAAGTGTCTGTTCACGTTCCGTAGACGAAAGCAGCGGTACGGGTGCGATAAGCACCTCTTGCGTGGTGTCGGGTGTAATCATAGGAGTCGTTATCCTGCCAAACTTGTCCACCACGCACGTAAATCCGCCGTTTGCGCAGCGGAACACCGCTATTCGGTTCTCAATCGCGCGGAAAGGTGCCATCGATAGATGCAGTTGGGGGAAAGCAGTCCCCTTGAACCAAGCATCGTTCGTGAAGATTCCCATCACTCTGGCACCTTTTTTTACGGGTCTACGAAATTCATCTGGAAACACCGATTCAAAGCAGATTGAAGCACCGATCTCTACTTTCTGCGTGTCCGTCTTATCTTTAACGATAAACACAGGTAAAAGGTTTACTGTTTTTCCATGAGCAAAGGGTTCAAACTGGATAAAATTGGGGATAAAATCCGGAAGAAGGTTTGCCAGCGGCACGTATTCGCCAAATGGAACGAGGTGCATCTTCGCATAGTCTCCGTGTATCTTTCCATCTGGAGATATTGAAAGGACACGGTTGAATATCGGTTCATTTCTTTTATCAGTATTTTTAGAAAATTTGCCGATTGCTTCGTCTGTTTTTCCTCTGTTAGCTGTACCGATGAGTATAGAAATAGATGTATCACGGAGCATTCGGGAAAACCCTCCGTAGGATCTCGGCCACTCACCCGTCAATGCCCGGCTCCGAATTGATGTTTCGGGCCACACAATTAAGTCAGGTGTCTCCGTGCTCGCTTTATAGGTCAAGTTGATGTAACGCTGCAAAATCGCTGGGAATTGATTCACATCCCATTTCCGTAGTTGCGAGATATTACCGGGGACAAGTGCGACGTTTAAGGTTTCGGTGTCTGCTGACACTGTGGCATTTGCCTCACGGTCTAAAGGTTCAGCGTCTTGGAGTTGGAGAACACCATAAGTAAAGCAGAGGAGTGTCAGAATCACCGGTAGAACTGCGGCACGAATTTCTTGTCGCCACTGCTGGCGGTTGCAAAGGAGGGTAGCGATGCCAGCATTGAAAAGCACTATAACAAAACTGATGCCGTGTACACCGACAACAGAGGCAGCTTGTATGCCTAACAGGTTGTTCCATTGTGAGTAACCGATGCTTCCCCATGGGAATCCTGTTATCATCCAACTCCGTACCCATTCCAATGCCGTCCAGATGCAGGCAGCGGCAAGAGGGAATAGTATACCTGAACGCACCGGCACAAACTTCATCAGTGCGGCGAAAACTGCAAAATAGAGAGCAGTATAGCCAACAAGAAGCAGATAACCGATCATAGTAGCGAAGATGTTCGCATAGGGATAGAGAAGGGCAATAGCGGGGAGCAGACCTGCGAAAAACAGAAACCCTGTTAGGTAACCGATCCAGAACGCGGACTTCCAGCCGGTTGCCCGCGTGAGTGCAATGAAAAACGGCACCATCGCGATCCAAGCGAACGGATAGAGGTTTACATTGGGGAAGCTAAGAAACAGCAGGAGTGCTGAAAGTATTGCGAGTAGCCAATGCTGGTGGCGTTTCAAAAGGTTTTCCGTAGGAATATCTCCCATATTCTATCACATTGAACTTGCTTTAATTTTAAACTGCAGGATGGGATATGTCAAGAAATTCTACCGCTCTGTTTTCGTTTTCCGCTAAAAAAGATCCGTTTTCAACAGATGAGCAATTTTGATGAACACTATCCGCTCGGTGTCTCCGTCTACATCGCGGTTGTCGTTGTAGACGATAAAGAAATTGCTTTCGGGACGATACTCATACGCGAAAAGTGCGAAGACTCTGCGTTCTCTCTCTAACGTGAATTCTGCACTCGCTCTTGCATACATCCGCTGCGCAAATTGATAGTTCACGATGAGACGGCGCGTCCACTCCGAAAGTTGCCACTGCGTTGTCTCCGGTTCTCTTTCATGGAGTCGTTGTAGAATAAACTCAAAACTGAGTTTGGCAGTGGGTCGAATCGTAATTTCTGGACGGATAAAGAAGGTGTCTTTGTTGTCGCGGACACCGAAGCTGCCGGTGTTTCGGATTTGCACGTATTTTGGCGGAAACCACCCGGCAAAGAATTGCACTGTTCTGTCAGTAAAAGGTTTGTTGTCGTCGTTAACATGGTAGTACCACTCTGGTCCGAGGAAGAAAAAGAAATTGTTAACACCGAAGAGCCCACTAAAACGTGTCCTATGGTTTGTGAGTTCACCTGCGTTGTTCGCGAGTCGTTCATATTCAGCTTCACCACGGAGCCTTTCAACCGTGCCTTTATACTGTTTATTATAGCGGCTTCTAATGACCAATCCACGTCTGTCTACGCGCGGGATAAATCCGGTTTCAGGATTAAAGTGTTCGCCAATGTCTGCGTAAATCGCATCTAACGAGAAGACATTTGTCCGACGAGCGAGTTGAACAAAGATTAGATCGTCTGCAGTGCTGTCTGCCACCTTGAGGCCGCCTGCCTTCCATTCCTTAGCGTATTCGAGATTGAGATTCACATCTGCTGGCAGTTGAACGCGTGCATCCACGCCACCGGCGCGGTCATAAGCACTGCCGCGTTGTTTATTCACACCTAAAATCCCAACAGATGATGTTTTTCCGAGTTCCCGTTGCAGTCGAAAAACGGAGTAGTTATAGTTAGCCAGAGGTAACTCGCCTTCTTCTAACTCTCTATCCGGGTTTTCTGGTCCCGCGGCGGCTCCCATAATAGCGAGATTGTATTTGCTGAATTTTCCGATAACCTTCCCACCACCGATCAAATCTTCAACCCGTCGGCTATAGAACAGATCCATCGGCATCTGAAAAAGCTCATTTCCTTCAAGGAAAAACGGACGTTTCTCTGGAAAACGGAGCGGGATATCACTCAGATTCACGAGGTCGGGATCTGCCTCAATTTGTGCGAAATCAGGGTTTAACGTCAGGTCGACTGTGAAATCTTTAATAGGATACCGAAGGTCTAATCCTGCATCCGGTTTCACTTCAACTGTTGTCTCACCATCACCGGGTTGTGATACTTGCGGTTTTAGTGTAGCATACGGTTTGAATTTCACGGGTCGCTTCGTAACGAGGTCAGCAATCGGGAGGTCTGCCAGTTTCCCAAATTTGGAAACAGCGTATTGACGTTCGCCCAGATCTG
>JAKZUG010000550.1:0-5697 GCA_047516705.1 Candidatus Poribacteria bacterium
GCGTACGTCTGCGAAAATTACGTCTGCCAAGCCCCAACCACCGATATTGAGGTGTTCGTGGAGCTGCTTCAATAGAACACTATCCTTTACTACAAGAGCATCGCTGGCGAGGTTTCCCAACCTCGCCTTAAGCACTTCCTCTCCCAAAATTTGGCTTGTAATTCCAGTCTATCTCTGATACAATATAGCCACGAAAAACAAAGCCTTTCTGATAATATGTATTAGAAGTAGAACTAACAATCACGACTTTACGCAGTGACTTCCTGATTTCAACCTTGGCAACAACAAATATAGAGGTGTCAGTATGAGTCTGACAGTCCGGTTAAAAAACATTGGAATTCTAAAGCAGGCGGAATTTTCGCTGGGCGACTTGACGATCATCTGCGGTGAAAATAACACCGGTAAAACCTATACCGCTTATGCGCTGTACGGTTTCTTAGAGTCTTGGCGTAAATCTATCCCTATTACGATTAGTGATGACCAGATCCAGCACTTATTTACAGAGAGAGTCCTCAAGATTGGGTTGACACGTACAGGCGGTTGGATACTTGCGGATGCTTGCAAGAATTATACTAAGCAGTTAGATGGAATTTTTGCTGCATCTGAAGGCACATTTCGGAATAGTGAATTTCACCTCCTAACGGATGAGATTGACATCTGTGATAAAGAATACAACGGAAGTTACGGATCGCTTCTTATCTTCTCAAAGTGCCAAGGAAGTGAGGAACTTACACTCACTTTGAGTATGGAAAAAGGAGAGGAAAAAGAAATTGATGCCGCTATTGCAAGAAATGCTATCAACGTTATTATCAAGAACGCTCCTTTTTTCGATTCCGTGCCAAAACCCTTTATCTTCTCATCTGAGCGTACCGGAGTTTCTATTTTCCGGAAGGTCCTTGATTATGCTCACAGTCGTTTACTTGGCGAAGTAGCACGCACGGGCAACAATATAGATAAACATCAGTTGGTGTCGAAAGTATATCAAAGTTATCCTTCGCCAATCGGAGAGAATGTAGATTTTTCGCGCCGACTTGATAGTATTGCTAAAAGTAAAAGTTTCATTTCCATAGAACACCCGGAAGTATTAGAAGACTTCAGGGATATTGTCGGTGGTGAATACGTCATCACACAACATGACCAACTCTACTACATTCCAAGAGGAACACAAGCAAAATTGACGATGGTCGAAAGTTCAAGTTCTGTCCGTTCACTCTTAGACATCGGTTTTTATCTGCGGTATATCGCCAGAGAAGGCGACTTGCTTATGGTAGACGAACCCGAATTAAGTCTGCATCCGGAAAACCAACGACGCATCGCCAGACTTTTTGCGAGGCTCGTGAATTTGGGTGTTAAAGTCTTCATAACCACCCACAGCGATTATATCGTCAAGGAATTGAATACGCTTATCATGCTCAACCACGACAACAAACCGCATTTGAAAAGAATTGCCGAAGAAAACGGTTATCAGGACAGTGAATTGATTAATGCCGATCAGATCAAAGTATACGTAGCGGAAGAAGCGTTGATGCCATTGGAAGAAGGACAGAAAAGACGTAAACGAGGTCACACATTTGTACCGGCTGATATTGATCCCGAGTTCGGAATTGAAGTCGGCAGTTTTGACAAAGCGATTGATGCCATGAACAGAATACAACGCGACATCGTGTGGGGAGCAAAGTAAGATTAGTGAATGATATTACCATATTGCAAGAGATGCTCAGTGCTGGTGCTCAAATTCCGTTACAACAAACCGCGGGCAAATGCTCTGTCACACTGAAAGACAAGCAAGCAAAGACAACTGTAAATATCACAGATCTTCCTCATGACTCAATTGTTATAAGAGCGGAAGCTTTTAAACCACCCACCGTTTTTAAAGGCTCAAAAGGTGAACGCAGACGAGCTGATTTTGTCATTGTCTCAAATGTGGCGACAGAAAAGTGGATTATCTGTATTGAGACTCAGGCAGGGACCGGTAAAGATCCAAAGGATGTTGAACAACAATTGAGAGGCGCGGAATGCTTTATCGGTTACTGTAAATGTGTAGGAAAATCCTTCTGGCAATCGGAAAGGTTTCTTGAGGATTATCAGTACCGATTTGTAAGCATTTCGGGTATCAACATTAACAAAGAAAGTACACGTTTCTACAAACAGAGAAATCAGTCCAAAGAAATATCACACGACAGTCCTGATGCTTTTCTGGAGATTTTAGCGCGTCAAAGTCTCTACTTTGATGAGTTGACCTGATGACCGCTTCTAATAGCATGATAATTACCTTCACTGCACCAACTTCACCCTTAAGTAGGCAAACATGTCCCACATCAAAACCGTATCTTTGCCATTGATAGAAACACGGAACAAAAACAATGTCACACACAAACAAATCACCAATCAACATCGACTGGTACCCACTCTCCAATGAGGAAATCCGCCAATTTGATGACGAAGGCTATCTCATCGTGCGGAATGTGCTGGACTCCGATACCATCGCCGAACTGATTGAAGTAAGCGATCAACTCATGGCAAGCGATCGACGTGAGAACCGCCAACACAACTCTAACGGCTTATACGACAGCTTCCGAAATTGTATCTCCATCAACGATGCCTTCATCCCGTTACTCGCGCAGAAGACTATCCTGCCTGTTGTCGCGCAGCTGCTCGGTGCACATCTGCAACTCATGACCTCACACCTGATATACAAACACCCAGATCCGCCGGGAACACCCGATACCGCTCGCAGACCCGGTTGGCACCGCGACTACGCTATGGCAACGAAAACACACGGGCACAAGGTGCCACGCATTTTGCTAAAATGTGCTTACTACTTCACCGATCTGAGTGAACCTAATTCCGGTGCAACGCTCGTAGCTCCGGGTAGCAACCACCTCCTCGAACGGATTCCGATTCCAAAAGGACAGGCGGATCCCGAAGGTGCACTCGAACCGAGTTTACAACCCGGGGATTGTCTGCTGTTTGAAAACCGTATTTTTCATGCGGGGGGTGCAAACTTAACTGACCAGACCCGTAAAGGCGTGATGTTCGGCTACGGTTACCGTTGGGTGATGCCGATGGATTATCGGACACAGGAACAGAACTTGTTGGATAAACTGTCGCCACTTGAGCAGTATCTGGTTGGTGAACCCTTCAAGAAAACGAAAGAGTACCATCCCGGTGGCGGTGAAAGCCCACTTGCCTCGTGGTGTGAACAACACGGCGCGCCAGCAGTAAGACCGGTTTCTTAGCCTGTTTACGTCAACGTGACGACACCCTGTTTGACAATCTCTTTCGTGTGATAGTGGTCTGCACGAGAAATCAATTCCAAAGTTTCCGGCGAGAGCCGTCCCCTAACCTCTTCAGGCACCCGACTCTCGCCACGGTGTTGTGGTCTGTAGCGTAAGGTCAGGATGCAACGATACCGATCCTTCGGTTTCCAAGGCAGCGCACCATGCGTCAGGAGTTCAGAGATAATCACTACATCCCCTGCTTTTGGTGTGATATTAAGGACCCCCGGCGGAATCTCGTCGGCATCTTCGATCTTTCCATTATTGAAGAGGTGTTCCGGTCGATCGAAAAGGGTTTTGTGTGTACCGGGAACGACCAGCAACCCACCGTCTCCGGGATGAACGTCGTACAGGTATGGAAAAACGACAAAATCATCGCAAAAGATTCGACCATCCCGGACCTCATAACGGTTGCAGTGCCACCCAAAATCTTCTCGTGCGCAATGCAAGCGGAGTCCTTCCGCCGACTCCGACATATCCGCCCGATCCGCAATCATCGTTCCGCGAAAGAGTTGCGGTTTATCCCTCGTCAGCTCTTTGATGATGGGCCACGTCGATTGGTGCATTGTGAGTGCTTCTAAGGGTTTCGCGAAGGCAAAGCCGTTTGGAAGATTTTTGCCGCTGGAGTCAAATCCGGGTGGGAGTTCTTCGGTGGGAGTATTAATGTATTCATTTGCTGCTTCTTGCGCTGCTTTCAGTTCTTCCGCACTCAGGACATTCTTCAGGTGGAGGTATCCAGTCACATCAAATAGATACCGTTGTTCAGGGGTCATCATAATATCTTTCTCCTTGCCTCACAAATCCGATAATCAGCACGTAGGTTGGGTTGAACGTGTTGTCAAGTGAAGCCCAACGCTAAAGCGATGCCTCCCACACGGGCCAGTCATGCTCCTGTAGCCGCTTAAATAACTTGTCGAACGCTTCACTACCATCGTCTTCCCATTCGTCCAGACGCACACCTGGAGCATAAGACTCGTCCACACCTTCTTTCATGAGGCGTTCAGCCTGTTGTAGATTTCGATAGTAGTGCTTTACACCACCGGGTAAGGTGACAACAGAAATATGCCGCTCCCATTTCGGTTCAGGTGTTTGAGAGTATCGTTTTACAGCATCTTCATCCAAGACGACACCGAGACCAATACCTTCTGGCACCTGCATAAATCCACGTTGGACTTTGTGTGGCGTAACAATTAAGTCGTCTTCATAAGCGTGACTTGCAGTGACACCCGGTAGCGTCGCTGTCGGCATCACTGCTCCCAGATGACACGCAAACGCAGCCGTGATGCCTGTGCCAACATACTGTAGCAAGATTGGCGTGTTCGCGGCGGCGAATGCCCAACCCGATGCCAGCGCACTTTTCACACTCTCGTGGCTACACAAAGCACCGTCAAAATCTCCCGCACGGAGTCCAATCCAAGGACCCGAAGGTTGGCGCGATGCGCCTTCCCGAATAACACCGACACCATGCAGATAAAACGGAATCCGAATCTCTTGATGTAACCGCCGCCATCCCTCCACATCATACGCGAAAATCGGTTCTTCGATGCCTTTGACAACCGGAATCTTCTCCAGTTCCCGCAGGATAGGCAGTGCCTTCTCGACGTTGATCAATGAACCGTTGAAGTCGAACTCCACACGAAAGTCCGGAGGCACGACTGTCTGAATTGCTTTCGATTGCTCGACGACATCATAGAAAGCGCGCGCTTTGCATTTGAGCCCGCGGTATCCACGTTTAACGGCAACCTGAACCTCAATAGCGGTATCTTCAGGGGACATACACGGCATCCACCAACCCATTGCAACCCACTGCCGAACCTGCTGCCCCATCAGTTTCCATGCTGGCAAGCCGAGGTGTTTACCCATCAGGTCGTAGCACGCCATATCGAGGTTAAAACGTCCCACACCCATGACGTGATCAAATGGATTTGTACCGAGATAGGTGTCCAATACCTCTTGTTCAAAAGGCGGTCCTGGGTTCTCTCCCAGACCGATGAGACCGGTATCGGTATAAAACTTATAGACCGTGACCAACTCGGTCATTGCAAAGTGGTAGTATCTCTTACGAATCCGTTCCTCGTAAGGCACACGCAACGGAATTGCTTCAATGTTGGTAATTTGCATCAAAAAAATTAGGCAAGGGATTGGAGGAACTGCCTATCTCCTTATATTCTCGGTCATTGTCTTCGTCTTAGGTCGCCCCAACTGTTTCTTATGTTTCTGAGTATTCTATCAAAACCCGTGAAAAGAGTCAAACCTAAAGTGCTGTAAGCATCAAATTCGCATTGAGTGCAGCAGAAGCGATCTCCAGATTTTTGATGTTCTGCGATAACCACTCTGACAACATCTTTTTCTTGCATTTAATCGAAAAATAGTATATGATTAAAGCGTAAATGCTAACGCGTCATACCGATAAGCCACG
>JAKZUG010000551.1:0-5348 GCA_047516705.1 Candidatus Poribacteria bacterium
TGCAACGCCGAAGTTAGTGGGCATTTCGTTGAAATAGTAATGCATCGGACCGGATTGGAAACCGGGTAGATACTGCTCTTCATCAGTTTTGAGGAGCGCATCGAGCGGCTTAAAACGTTCCCACACGATAGCTGCTTCTTCCTTCGTGAACCGTTCGGCGAACGGTGGTCCCCAATTGAGGGTGATGGCGTGGAAACCCTTTCCGCGGTTCTTGAGATCATCGGGAATGTCTGAGAGTTCACAGCCGTGCATCTGTGCCACAAAACAGGCGGCTTTGCACAAAAAGACCGTTGAGAGTATCTTCCCTTTTTCGCCTCTGTCTGGGTGCAGTTTTTCCAGTGCGGCATGATAGGCATCGGGACGCTTGTCGATGACTGCCCGGATCGCATTTTCAGTCCACACTTTCATCTGGTCGCTGCGTTCATCCCACCGGTGGAACATATCTTGCACTTCTGGTGACAGATAATCTATATAATCGAACGTTTGATAATAGGTGTGGTTTGAGAATCCGCCGTGAATCGTGCGTCGCATCTTCCGACTGTAGTTGCTTCCCCAGTGCAAGATAGGCAGAATATAAACGACCCCGTCACCGGCGTTAAGATGTGTCTGAACGGCAGCGGGTAACGGTACTTTCGGGTCTGCCAATAATTGTTGGTTTTCCGCCTCACTATTCGCTCGCAGATGGCTACCCGGCAATACCCACAGTACACTATCGTCGTAGAGCGAAAGATTCCACTGAACATAACGTGGTCCCGTTTCCACAATATCGTCGATATAACCTTGTAATGGAGCGGTATCAATCGGATGATGGTCGCGGTGCCATGCGGCGGGTCCGCAGTCTCGGACGGGATTGCACATAAGCATCATCTCGGTAACGCCTGCATCCGCTTCACCGAGCAGTTCACTGCTAACCCCTTGCATATTTTCGTGTGCCCAAATCTCAATAGCACTCGCCGTCTTGTCATCAACAAGTCCTGCGAGTGGATCGTTTCCGAGGTTTAGGCGCGGTTGTGGCGAAGTCTCCCATACGCCGCCGGGAGGGTTGTGTGATGCACGTTCTCGCGCCCAGATGTCCCGTTGGCGTGACACCATCAATTCATAACTCTCCCGAAGTGCCTCAAGTTCTTTAGGTGGTACCACTTCTCGGAGGACGAGATACCCTTCTTCCATGAATTGTATCCGGTTGACTTTCATGGTTTATCTCCAAATGTACGTTATCCGCGTCCGACATAGAGTTGACCGACCGGTAGGACTGTCGCCTCTAACATATTAATGTTCGGCGGGAGGGTTGCCATCAGAACAGCGGCTTGTGCGAGATCGTCAACGTCCATCATCGGTTCAGTGGGTTCCTGTGGTCTGTTTTGATGGCGTTCTACGTATGTGTTACCCGGTTGCAAACAACTCGCTGTGATGCCATGCGGTCTGCCTTCGAGTGCTGTTACTTGGGTCAAGCCCCAAATGCCGAATTTACTGGCACTGTAAGGGGCAGATCGGGGACGCACCCGATGTGCAGAAATACTTCCGACGTTAATGATACGTCCACCTTCGCCTTGTGCTTTCATAATTCGGAATGCCTCGCGTGTGCAGAGAAACGGCGCACGGAGATTCACGCCAATAACCCAATCCCACGCTTCCGTTGAGAGTTCATCTATAGGACCGCCATCAAACGCACCGGCGTTGTTTACGAGGATGTCCAAGCGTCCGTATTCCGCCATCGCTTTTTCAAAGAGTGCTTTAATCTGTGCCTCGTCTGTCACATCGGTCGGAACAGCCAACACTTTAGCACCGTCTGCGCGGAATTCGTTAGCAGTCTGTTCAAGGAATTCAGTGTTCCTTGCAGCGATTGTTAGACTCGCACCTTCAGCAGTAAGTCCTCTCGCAATCCCTTTACCAATACCGCGGTTTCCACCCGTTACAATCGCAAATTTTCCATCTAATTGTCCCATTATCAAGTCTCCTTTTCCTTCTTTTTATGAAAACAGTTTTGCCAATAAAGATTCTGTTCTGACTGTTTGGACTCTATCGCCCGCGAGTCGCATCGCGGTTAGGTGTGCGTGCAGAAATGCTAAATCTTCAGCGGTATCAATATCATACCACGGCGGTAGGAGCCCAAGGGTTGCCTGTGCCTCGTGGATGCGTGCGAAAGTCTGTTGAAAAACATCCGCCGTGCTCCATGCGATTTCCTCAAATACGAGTGGTACTGTGGTTGTCAAGGCTTCCGCAGAAAAGCCGATGAGATAATAACCACCATCCGTACTCGGTCCGATGACGATGTCCCGTGAGTCAAGCAGTGTGATCGCTTGGGAGATGTATGAAATCGGTAGTGTCGGACTATCGGATCCAACGACTAAAATTTTCGTGTACCCCTGTTCCATTGCCCATTGCGTTGCGGAAGTGAGTCGTTCTCCAAGGTCAGTTCCTATTTGCGGAATATAAATAGCATTCTCTCCGATTAACGCTTGTAAATCGGGCTGTGCCTCTGGTGGTGTATATACAATGACGATGTCCACGTCAGGGAGTTCAGCAAGGGTCTCACACCAATCTATGAGGAATGCGGTGTAGAGTGTCGCCGCTTGTTCCGGTGAAAGCGTTGGTATAAGTCGCGTCTTGACTTGGTTCGGGATAGGATTCTTAGCAAAAACAATAAGGCATATCTTCACCGGTAAAATTCCTTATTTTCGTGGTTTTATTCCTATAGTGGCGACAAATGTTCTGTTTCTACAGATGGAGTGCTTGACGTAGACGCGACAGCAACCTCCCCGCGAAGTGCTTTTGCGGCAGATTTTCTGGTTGTTCTTGGACTTTGATGTAGAGATCTACTACATCTTCAAAGGCAACGCGTAGTTCTTCGTCGGTATCACCGTGAAAACCAACAATATCATCAATATTGACAAGATGACCAACAAAGCAACCATCCTCGTCGCTATAGATAATTTCAGCGGTATAGCCTTTATAGGTTATTGTTTTCATTGGATTCTGTCGAATCTTCTACATCAGTGGGGCACAGATTGGACAATCTCAATTTTCTTTAATTTTTAACTCTACTATGTACCGGCTAAAATGTCAACTTAAAAACAGAACTTACGCAAAATCCTATTATTTGTAGTTCCGGCGAGGTTAGGAAACCTCGCCTACCGTGCGGTGGTGCGTAAGTGCTAAATTTCGGTTTACCAAAGGAGGAGAGCGTTGGTATAGAGTCGAGACGGTTGGAGGAAGTCCCGCCATACCTGTTATGATGTCAATACCAGACCCGATATACCGGTATCTCAAAGACGGCACCCACTAAACTCCAAAACGTTCCGATCAGAAAGTCACCCAAGACCAACCCTACAAAGAATGGACCCGCCTTCCGATAAGTTCGCAATCCTCCGAATTTGAGTAGTACTGCCTTGATGAACCAACCGACACATACTGCGCTCCAGACCCAAACCATACCCGCTGATAAGCCGAGTGCATACCCCGCCGGATGAAAAGGGAACCAAATAAACTGTCTTCTCAGAAACATGAGTCCCAACGTGAACAGCGAGGCAAACGCTGTGAAACTTAGTCCTGTGCTGTCCGGAGCGTGTGGTTGTTGCAGCCACGGCAGCAGCAAACGCTCAAAGGTTTCGATGCCGATACCGATAACGTATCCGTCAGATTGCACCGCACCGTGTTGATACATTAGGTGCAAATACGCCCAAAACGAAACAGGCGTGGCAACCAATAAGGCAACTATCATAGCAATCGCCATCTTTTTCTGAGAGAGTGATGCGCGTTCGGCAATTTTGAATCCTTCAAGTTGGCTCGGCATCGGGTGCGAAACGTTATCCCGAACATACGGATATAAAAAGGAGAAAAGCGTCAGGTTCGCCGCACCGATCCGGCGTACGCCTAAGACCGAGACGAGCATCAGTTGTGGATGCGTGTAGATGACTTCGTGATAAGGCACACCGACTGCCGCCCTCGCGTATGTTATGGCGATAGACATGAGAAAATAGAGGCATAGAAAAGCGAGCAGAATCCCGACAGACATGCCGGCCTGCTGGAAAATGAAAACGAGAATTGCAGTGCCAACCAAGATACCGAGCAGGGCAGTGCGATATTGAAACGGTTCATTTGTCGGAGTGGCAGGTTTCAAAGCCGTAGTTAACACCATTTTGAGGTGCTTACGGCTTGCCCATAAGACCAAAATCCCGAGCGTCAACCATGCACCAATTCCCTGTTGGTTGTAGTAAGGAAACCCCGGTAACGATTTCCATCCACCGATACTCCCCAAAATCAACTGGAATTTTGTAAACAGGAAAAAGAACCAGACCGAAAACGAAAGTTCAAGCGGTACAAAAAAGGTCAATCCGATGACCCAAGGATAAAAGAAGAGTGGGAGCCATCCAATGGCACTCCAAGGTTTCGACGTAAAAATTTTCGCCCCGAAATCGGGAATTTTGAGAGGCACACCCGGCACAGAAGGGTAGAGAAAATGGAGTCCGTTAAGAAGTTCCAGCGTTGCACAGATGCCGAACCCAAGCCATAACAACCTTCTTGAGAAAAAGCGGGCGGTGGTCATCTCTATCGGGAGTTGTGCGATCGGATAGCTGAGCCGTTCCCGTTCACTCCACTGCAAACGCTGGATGCTGTTGAAGCACATCAGGATAAAGAAAAGCACAACCGTAACAAACGACCAAAGCAGCGTGGGACCTATCCATACTGACAGGTGCTTTGCTGTGTATAAGCTTGAATTGCCTTCAAAGAAACCGGTGAGTGCGCTTTTATCTTGGATTGTGAACCAAGACGGAATATATCTATGGAAAAGTGCTGCGTATTCGTTTTCAAAAGTGGCGAACCAGAACGGGTGCGCGAGAATTCCCAAGATAAAGTCCATCGGGTTATGCCCAGAGACAAGGCAGAGCATGACCAACATCTGATAGATGATGAGGAGTTGTGCGCGGCTCAAGGCGAGTTGCGGACGGATCTGCTTTAGCAGTGTATTAAGTAGTACCAGAAAAAAGAGATTGACAATTGGGGTGATAAACAGAGAGGCATAAGCGGGATTCAGGGAGTGGTGGATACCGCTGACCAATGCAATCCAATACGCGTTGAGTGGAATCAGGACCACACCAATGGCGAGCGGGAGAAGGAGCGATGTCGTGTCAGTTCCGAAATGAGGTTGATGTCTTTTTTCTGACATAACTGCCTTCCGCACACAAGCACCACCTCTGGCTGGATTAACGTAAGTTTGACTTAAGGATTTAGAGTACCCGACACAATATATCGCGCTGGTCGCAGATTTAAGGACGATAAGTTTCCACACTCCAGCGGAGTGTTATGTCTATAGAAAACCCGATGCCAAAGTTCCTGCACTCCAGCGG
>JAKZUG010000552.1:0-13138 GCA_047516705.1 Candidatus Poribacteria bacterium
GTTTGACACTCCGCCAGTGAAGAACGGAAAAGGGAACCAAGAAATGAAAGCAGAATGAAAGAAACCAATTGTCAAACCACAATCGCCAAATATATAATAATGTGAAAATTAAAAACACGAAAAGTTAACTGTTACAACGCATAATTATTGATACACTGTGCCCCTGGATCATCGTCCCTTACTGGTAAGGAGCGGAGATTAGGATGCCTACCGAGGGAAGGTATCTTCGCAATGTTGAGCAATTGTGACGTTTAAAACGTCACAGTGACGTGCAGATGCCAAGTGACACGCGGAATGTGACGTAATTTTTCGTTTTTTGTCAATTTTTCCGATTTTTGCCGTAAATCCAGTCCCTATATGGGTTCGTAGGTGTTTTTCGTGTGATTTTCCGTCGCAAAAAAATAATTTTGTGGTAAAAGGTAACATTTTGGTGGTGCGTGCCTCATAGGACGAAACCCTAACTTATATTTAGTATAGTATAATTATACTATGTTTTCGTGCGGGTGTCAAGTTTTTTCAGGACTTACGCAAATTTAGCACGCGGCGCGAGATTTTTGAGTTTTAACCCCCTAAATTCCCCTTATCAGGGGATTTATGAACCAATTGTGTAAGTCCTATTTAAGAGGTATTCAGTTATCAGTAGTCAGGGAACTGAATGGCTCTGGACTGATGGAAAGTAATCTTGACAATAGAGCGGGGTTGTGTTAAAATTTATTTTTGTAAAGTCAATAGATACAAAGGATGAAAAAGGAGACGAACGCGAAATGGAGAACCATCCTTACGCCCCGGCGGAAATAGAGCCCTATTGGCAAGCCGAGTGGCGGGAAAAAGAAGCATTCAAAATTCCAAACGATATCGAAATACTGAAAACCAAGCCGAAATTCTATGTGCTTGGAATGTTTCCCTATACCTCAGGTGCCGGACTTCACATGGGGCACACGAAGAACTATGTGCCGACCGATGTACTCGCTAATTTCCGTAGGATGCAAGGCTATCACGTGATGCACCCAATGGGGTGGGATGCCTTCGGGCTTCCGACAGAGCGGTATGCGGTCCGCGAAAATGAACATCCAGCGGATATTACAAAACGGAACACGGAAACCTTTCAGCAGCAGATCCAACGCATCGGTCTCTCTTACGATTGGTCCCGCAAAATTGACACCTCCCTGCCTGAATATTACAGATGGACGCAATGGATTTTCCTCCGCCTCTACGAAAAAGGCTTAGCATATCTCGCCAATGTGCCGGTCAACTGGTGTCCAGCGTTAGGCACCGTCCTCTCAAACGAAGAAGTAAAGGATGGAAAATACGTCGAAACCGAAGATCCAGTTGAACGCCGCCTCATGCACCAATGGATGCTCAAAATTACTGTTTATGCAGAACGGCTGTTGGATGACTTGGATTTATTGGATTGGCCCGACGGTCTCAAAGAGATGCAACGCCACTGGATCGGCAAGTCAGAAGGGGCGGATATTACCTTCAACATCAAAGGTAGCGACAACACGTTCACCGTTTTCACAACGCGCCCCGATACGCTCTTCGGCGCGACCTATTGCGTGTTGGCACCTGAACATCCGCTCGTCTCCGAGATAACACACCCTGATGCAGCATCCGCAGTTACCGCTTACGTCAAGGAAGCCACTAACAAATCTGATCTTCAACGTACGGATCTCGCGACAGAGAAGACAGGGGTTTTCACGGGTGCTTACGCTATCAACCCGTGCAACGACACCGCGATCCCCATTTGGGTTGCGGATTATGTGCTCATGACTTATGGCACGGGGGCAATTATGGCTGTGCCGGGACACGATGAACGCGACCACGAATTCGCATCAACTGTCGGTATTCCTATCGTTGAAGTTATCAAGGGCGGTGAAAAGCCGATTGAAGAGGCACCTTTTGAAGGCGATGGGATCTGCGTCAACTCCGGTTTCCTCAACGGCTTGCGGGTCGCTGAGGCGAAGGAAAAGATGATTACGTGGCTTGAAAGTGAGGGACGCGGCACGCGCCAAGTTCAATACCGCTTACGGGACTGGCTTTTCTCACGGCAACGGTATTGGGGGGAACCCTTCCCGCTGGTACACCTTGAGGATGGGACTATCGTTCAACTACCCGATGAGGCATTGCCAGTGGAACTGCCGCCTATTGATGCCTACAAACCGACAGAAGATGGCAAACCGCCACTCGCTCGCGCCGATGAGAAATGGTTGCAGGTGACGCTACCTGATGGCAGGCGTGCTACGCGCGAAACGAACATTATGCCGCAGTGGGCAGGCTCCTGTTGGTATTACCTCCGCTTCCTTGATGCGCACAATACCGAGGAACCTTTTGATACGGCACTCGAACGCTACTGGATGCCGGTAGACCTCTACATGGGGGGTGCCGAGCACGCTGTCTTGCATCTGCTCTATGCCCGTTTCTGGCATAAAGTGCTTTACGACTCTGGATTGGTCTCAACGCAAGAGCCGTTCCAAGGGTTGCTCAACCAAGGTACGATTCTCGCTGAATCTTACCAAGACGCTGCGGGCAAATACTACTATCCGCACGAAGTTGAGCAGAATGATGGAAAAGTCGTTGCTAAAACCTCTGGCGTGCCGCTCCAAACGCAAATGGAGAAGATGTCTAAATCGCGCTTTAATGTCATCAATCCGAACGACGTTATTGACAATTACGGCGCAGACGCACTTCGCCTTTATCTGTTGTTTATCGGTCCCGTCACAGCAAGCACACCGTGGCAAGACGCAGGTGTAGAGGGTGTCTATCGGTTCCTTCAACGCATCTGGCGGCTTGTTATTGATGAAGACACCGGCGAGCTCAGCGAGAAGTTGACCGATGCTGCTGGCACAACGGAGCCTGAACTCTGGCGCGAACTCCATAAGACCATCAAGCAGGTAACGGAGGACACCGAATCCATTGATAAGATGAACACCGCGATTAGCCAGATGATGATCTTCGTTAACACAGCTACACAGGCGAAATCGCTATCGAAGGAGACCTTGAAAATCTTCCTGCATCTGCTCTCGCCTTACGCACCGCACCTCGCGCAGGAGTTGTGGCATCGTCTCGATGAAACAGGGTTCATCGCGCACGAACAGTGGCCCACACACGACGAATCCGTTCTAACGAGTGCCACCGTAACTATAATTGCCCAAGTCAACGGGAAACTCCGAAACCGGCTCGAACTTCCTGTCGATGCGACCGACAAACAGATTGAGGAAGCCGCGCTCGCAGATGAGCGGATTCAGCGATTTATTGAAGGAAAACCGATTCGGAAGGTTATTGTCGTCCCGAACCGCCTGATTAATATCGTTGTTTAGAGATCATCCGGAATGACTAAAACAAAAACATCCAAAGAAGGTGGACGTATGCGTATCATACAGGTGATGAGTGTGTTCATATTAGTTGCCATAGTGTGTGGAGTTGTGTCTGCAGACGATAGTGCGGGTAAATTGGTCTTTGCCATCCGTGAGCCGTTTCTGAATGAAGACGGTTTCCGAGTTACAACACGGTCGCTGGAGAAAGGTCGAGATACAGAAAAATGGTGGGAATTCTATCAGTATAACATCTGTACGATGAATCCTGACGGCACAGATTTCCGCCGACTCACTAATGATGCGGTTTCGCGCAACCCGCGATGGTCACCGGATAGGGAACGAATTGCTTACATATCCGGGCTGGACGGGGCAAAATCACTATATGTAATGTGGGCAGATGGTACCGAGAACAAGCAACTGATCAAGAAACAGTATGACATTCACGATTTCTGGTGGTCTCCGTTAAGTCACGCCCTTCTGGTTGTCGTCGAGATTGACCGTCCGAAAGATCGGCTGGAAAATTGGGAAGTAACGGTTGATGGCAAAATAAAGCGGTGGCGGACCCAGCAGTGGGCAATGGGATGGCTACATTGGGATACGAAAGGCGAAGGGATTAAAGAACCGAATAGAAGATTGCTTGAAGTGTTGCCGAACAGAACAAGCTGGCCTGAGTGGTCGTCGGACCGTAAATGGATCGCGTTTAAGACCGAGGGTCTTCTCGCGCTTGCAGAACCGGATGTTGTCAGTATGAGTCGGAAATGGTTTCTGCAACGCGACGAGCCGCCGTGTGGAAACATTGAAGAGTGGTCGCCAGATGGCAAGCAACTTCTGTTTTATACGTCAGGTGAGATCTGCGTTGCCACTGTGGAGCAGGGACGATTTAAGAACTATCTGAATCTGAGTCTTTACCCAGGACGGGACGCAACATGGAGTCCGGACGGAAGCCAGGTCGCATTTATCGGTAAAGATTTGGACGGACGACGCACCAGCGAAATCTTCATTTTAGATGTTGAAACCGGTAAAATGCGGCAGATTACCTCAACGACTTACGATTATTTTGATCTGCATTGGCGATAAAGCAAAAGTTGGCTAACTACAGGTAGCAACTTGGATTAATCGATAACATTTGATGGTCAATGCCTTCACTGAAAAATCAAGGCTATTTAGTTTTCGGTTCTTTAACCATTTTGGCTGGCAAATCGCGAGCACAGCTCGCTCCTACAGGGATATATAGTGATTTAGCGTTTATTCTTAGCGGAGAACTAAATGACCCTATAAAAAATAGAAGAGTGTTCACATAAAGATAGACATAACAATTTTAGGCAAGCGAAATTATTTTTTCACGACTGTTAACCCGCGTCACAGTAGTCACCTTTGACTCATATCCAAGAAACCCTCCAAGAAGAAGGCAAGAAGCACACGGAGACCTTAGCCGTTGTGAGTATCACTAATTATTCTATGACAGATTCTACACTTGTTAATAATGAAGAGATTGGTAACGGAAGCGTCTCAATTATCCCATTGGGAGGCTTAGGTGAATTTGGACTCAACATAATGGTGTACGAAACCGAGAATGACCTTATCGTCATTGATACCGGTTTCATGCTGCCGAATTCAGATATGCCCGGTGTCGATCTGATATTTCCGGATATCCACTATATTGTTGAACGGCAAGAGAAGATTCGCGGAATCTTTCTAACCCACGGTCACGAGGACCATATCGGTGCTTTAGCCTACGTCTTGCGTCAGTTGGATGTACCGGTCTACGGCACGCAGCTGACCCTCGCGATTGCAAGTGGACGGCTGCGCGAATACGGTGTACTCGGTAAGGCACAACTCAATACGATTGCCCCCGGCGATACCGTTGAATTGGGCGATTTTACCGCTGAATTCATCCATGTCACGCACAGCATTCCCGATAGTGTGGCGATTGCGCTCCGCACACCGATCGGTGTTATCGTTCATACAGGTGATTTCAAGTTTGACATGACACCTATTGATGGCAAGTTGAGCGATATTCAGACGCTCGCGCGCTTAGGTTCGGAAGGCGTGCTGATGCTCGTCTCCGATAGTACAAACGCGGAACGACCGGGGCAGACACCTTCCGAACGGAGTATCTATGATACGATAGACCACATTTTTCAGAGGACTGAGCAGAAACTATTTCTCTGCACCTTCTCCTCAAGTCTACACCGTATCCAGCAATTTATCGATCTGGCAAATATACATCGGCGGCTCATTGCTGTCAGTGGACGTTCTCTCATTAACAATGTCCGCACTGCTTCCGAACTCGGTTACCTTCACCTGAACCCGGACTTCCTCATTGATGCTCGCGACGCGTCTATGTTCAAACCGCACGAGGTTATGATTTTAAGTACCGGCAGTCAAGGTGAACCGCGCTCCGCTATGGCACTGATGGCACTCGATAATCATCCGTTTTTAAAGGTAGAACAAGGCGATACCGTCGTCATCTCTGCCCGAATTATCCCCGGTAACGAAAAGGCTATCGGGAATGTGAGGAACCATCTGCTCAGACGTGGCGCGAAGATATACCACGAACGCAATGCCGATGTCCACGTTTCGGGACACGGGTCAAGCGAAGACCTAAAATTGATGCTCAATCTCCTACAGCCCAAGTTTTTTATGCCGATGCACGGTGAATACCAAAATCTCATGCGGCACGCCGAACTCGCCGAATCTGTCGGCATCCCAAGCGAGAACATTAAAGTCGCTGAAGATGGCGAACTCATTCACCTCACACCTGAGACATGCGAAATCTTTGGACGCGAGGGACGTTCTGGGCGCGTGCTTGTTGATGGGAAACCAGAAATTGAACTTGAGGATATCGTTCTACGCGACCGTATCCAACTCTCCGAAGAGGGCATCCTCGTCCCTATTATTGTCCTGCATAGCGATCTCCCTACTGGTACAAACGTGGACGACAACGCGGAAAAGCTGCCTACCGATGGAGATGCTGATGACACTAAAACAGCACTAAACGCCGGACAGATAGAAATTATCTCACGTGGATTTGTCTACATGGATAAATCGGAGGAGCTCATAGAAGAGGCGAAAGAGATTACTCGGCGCGTCATCGAAAACCTGAGCGATGAACAGAAGCGCGAAACGGAAATAGTCCAAGATGAGATCCGAGGCGCGCTCCGCCGGTTCTTCTCAAAACAGATGCAACGGACCCCGCTCATCTTCCCTGTTGTTATGCGGGTATAAGTGCCCAAGGATTGCTTCATTTCACTGTAAAAGCATGGCCCCGTGCCAGCTCACTTTCACAACCAACTTATGAAAAGATAGAACTATGAATTCTTTAGAATCATATATACGTGGAAAGCCTTTTTCGTGGGAGGGTGCTATGTACATCATCCCCGAGTACGTAAAACCAGGAATTTGGCACATAACATTACTGAAAAAACGGTTGAGCGAATTATACGAGGAACATGGTGGATTGCCAATAAAGATAATTCGGAGTCGATTATCATATCTGCACTAGAATCTTTGAACGAGCTCGGAAAGGCAAACCAGATCGACAAATATCGTTGGCAAATTCCGCCAAAACATCAAGAGATTTTCGGAGAAGGAAAACATTGGGTTTACCTCTACTATTTTGATAGGGATAAAACCGAATTAGAATCCCAAGGAAGCAAGGTTTGGCAATGCAAGATTGGGTGTACTTACAGAGACCCTGAAAAAAGAATTCAGGAGCAGACAAAGAAACATGCACCTATAATCGCGCTTTTACTCAAAACAGATGAACCCGTGGGACTGGAGAAAGCAATACATGGAATCCTGACTTTATGCGGCAAGCATCTAAAGGAAATTCAAGAGAAAACTCAAGGAAGAGAGTGGTTTCTCACTTCACCAGACGAAGTAGTTGAGATTTATCACTTGATAAGAACTTACGCGCAACGCGGATATTAAAAGAGTGAAAACCTCTTCGTTTTCTACGCGTTGGCTCTTTCTATCCGGTCCTGGGCATGACATTAAACTGCCCCTGCCTTATAAGGACGACGTTAACCGCGAAAGTTAAAAGTATTGTCTTCCAGACTAAAGCCTCATGGCGTAGTTAGAAACGTTCGGGTTCAATCTATCGAAAGAGGACGAGAAATATGAAAACAAAACGATGATGGAAATATATGCAAACCTTCTTGAAGATGACAAAATCACATATCAATATGTTCTGTTTCAACGAATTCAAATAACCCAAAATTAGAAATAGCCTCTCGTAATCACATCATTCTCAAGATTTTCGTCAACAACACTACTAACATGATCTAAAAATCTTAGAAACACCTCTGTCGAAAAAGGATTGGTTTCTAAGCGTTGAGCAAATCTTTCCCTATTTTTCTTTCTCCCCGCGACAGTACTGAATTCCCGACGAACATCAGAAGAAAGTCGCTTTGCTTTACGGAGTACAAGAATCTCATCAATAGCTGTAGTGCGAGTACTTATAGGTGACATGTCAAGCCATTCACACAACAAATAATACTTCGCCCCTGGAACGGCAAACTTAACATCTAAAGCAGTCGTGGCAGCCTCCTGAAACATTGTTTTATCAAGGTTCGTTTTGCACTCCGCCGCGATATAAGCAATATTAGTTTCTTTTGTTATGCTACTTTGAAAGCCTTTATGGTGTGACGATCGAATAAACAACCTCCTACTTATGGCAAAATCATGATCTTTGGTCCTAACTTGCATACCGCCACCAATTCTATCTGTCGTAATACTTGACTCAAATCTAATTCCCGAGAAGCAGGTTATTGGACCGAAATACAAATCATAGCCTTGAAGTAGATCAGACAAAACTGAAGTTAATAATATAGGAAGGAACTCTTCAATAATGGTATTATCAAGTTTAATCTGCCCCTTCTGGCGATAAAGGAAATTATTCCTGCTGTCAAATATGACATTTAACTCGATATATTGTTTGTATTCATTGAGTATGTCAACCATATCAACGACAATTTTTCGATGTTCACCTGTAACTGATTTTAACTTCTCTACCCATTTCTTATAGAGTGTCACTGCCTCTAAGATACGAGGTCGGTCAGTTTTAGGAAGTTTTTCATTTTCGAGCAGGGCATTTAATTTATCACCATGAGGGGTAGGTAGTACATACATACTTAAATTTCTCTTATATCCTTAACATTAAATAAAGGTGAGGGATAAACATTGCGAATGTTCTGTAAGGCCAACCTTATGTCCTTTTTCGACTCTTCAGGTGCTGTTGAATATGATGTTTCCAATGTCTCTTGAGCTATTTCTCGTGCAGCCTCTAAATACACTTCAGATAGCAGAGTTTCAATCGGCGGGGAAAAGTGAAGTAGATCTTCAAAGATACTTTGTCCAAAATTATTACGAAACACTCTCTGTTGCTTGAGAATCAAGTCAAATCCTAAAGCCCTATGACAAATTTCAGTCACAATTTCACCATTAAAGAATCTCGTTCCTTTCACCATTGATTCCCTGCCCACAACAAAAATCAGTCTTGCTCCAGAACGACACACGCGCGCCAGTTCACTAAGCGTTTGAGCTATATCAAGGCAAAACTGTATAACGGTCAGAAACCTATTGGATCTGTGCTTTCTATTAGCACCAAACTCTGATTTTGATACCTTCAATAAATTCCAATTTAAAGCTTCCATTGATGCCCGATATTGCTGATGATAATTAAAAACATTAATATATGGAGGGGAAGTAATGACAAGATCAATCAAGGAATCGGCTAAGGGTACTTCACGGGCATCTGAAAGAAAGACCGCAATAGGCTGGCATGAAAAGGGCAGGCCAACCACAAGTTTCCTGAGATTCGTCCAAATCTTAAAAATCTTCTTGGCTGATATATCAGTCTGATAAAAATCTAGTAAAGTAATCAAAGTTTCCAACAATCCTCGCTGGAAACGATCATCCACTTTTGACAGTAAGCCAACAAGTTTCAGTTTAACTGCCTCAAAGTTTGTTTCACCTTGATCTCCCTCAATATTCTGAAAAAGTGGTAAACTGGGTAAAAATTCAGCGTGAAGAAGACTTGAAACTGCCTGTAAATGTGAAGGGCGTAAATCAACGGGAACGTTTATAAAACGGTAAGTCTGCGCCAGCATAGCAGCAGCAGGATTAATTTCGGTGCCACTAGCTTTAAGTCCAGCCATACCCGATTCCAAAAGAACAGTTCCACTCCCAAGAAAAGGGTCAAATACAGCAGTATCGCGATTGGAATACTTATCTAAGAATACTTGAACTAACTGAGGTGAAAATTGTCCTTTCCAACGTAAAGGATTACTACGATACTTATTAGCAATATTGAGATCTGCTTGAAGTATTTCTTCCCTGTCAAAAGGCGTATCTGCATAAATCCCATTCAAAATCGGCATTGTAATACCTACAAAACTTGGTCTTTCTCTGCTGCGCGCTTAGTCCAAATAAACTCTTTTGCTTTTATCAGTCTATGTCCTATCCCATACACATGAGCCAGCGGGTCCGGCACCGCGCTGCCATGATAGGAAAAGGTCAGGCAGTGCTAGCGCTATTGAAAGGGAGCGAACCCCATAGAATATACTGTTGTCAACAACGAACATCAACACAAGTAAATTATATCACATTTGATAGAAAAGTAATACTTATTTTTGGTTTTTCGACGTTGGTAAATATCCGCTAGCGTGTATCATTCGTGTAAATCGGAAAAATATGAAAACTGCTTGATGCCTGATACAAATTTGTGTTAAACTTTAAAATGATTCCTCCGAGCTTTCCGTTTTCGGGAAGGTTTTCCAAGCATTTTCGTTTTAGCATCAAATTTTGGGAAAATCATTGGGGTTTATGTTCAGAAACCAAGTTTTCGCGTATTGAAAGTACGCCGTCCTGATCCGACGTTTACCATTATGGACCACAACAACCGTACAATAAACAGGTAGAAGGGTAAAAATTCAGTGGAACAACTAAATTTCCTCAAACCCTACTGAGCTGAAGTGTGAAAGCGCGAAACACATAACTAAGAAAGGAACAGATTGAATTGAAATCATTCACATTTATCGTGGCAATTGCCGCCTTGATAGTAGGTTTCTCTGCATGTGAGCGAGTGTCACAAATCACTCAACCTGCCATACCTGAAATAGAAGATAAAAGTGGCGATATTTTGATCGGAGTCGTTTTACCTTTGACCGGACACTTGGCTTCTACGGGGCAACTCATGAAACAAGGTCTCGAACTCGCTCTTGATGAAATCAATAATGCACAACTCGGTAACACAAAACTCAAGCTTATTATTGAGGATGATACCAGTACCCCAGAGGGTGCGGTTGCTGCTTTCAATAAACTGATTCAGGAGGAAGGCGTGTCTGTTATTCTCGGTCCCGCGTCCTCAAGTGCGACGCAGGCGGCTTTTCCGGTAGCGCAAGAAAATCAGGTTGTGGCAATCAGCCCGACATCGGGTGCCCGCGGTCTTAGTGCAATCGGTGATTTCGTCTTTCGTATACCTCTTGCGACAAATATTGTGGCACTTAAAGGTGTTGAAGCAACATACGCGAAACTCGATTATCAACGGGTCGCTACGATGTATGACAAAACCGATCTCTTCTCTACGGATCGGAATACAGCATTGCAGGAAGCATTCACGGCGAACGGTATTGAGGTGTTAACCACTGAAGTCTTTCAGAGCGGTGATACCGACTTCTCCGCGCAATTGGCTCAGATAAAGGCTTTGAATCCGGATGCCATTTTTGTCTCGGCGTTGCCACCCGAAAAACCGGGCATACTGATTCAAGCACACGAACTCGGCATATCCGTTCCTATTATTGTTAGCTCATTAACCAGTGTTGAGGTGCAAGCCGCAGGTGCCGCCGCTGAGGATGCAATCACTTTTATCGGTTGGCTCAGCACAGATGACACACCCGGAAATCAAGCGTTTGTTCAGAGTTATAGCGAGACTTTCGGCATGGAGCCAAATGTCTTTGCTACCGCGTCGTATGCCTCCGTCTATATTTTAGCAGAGGCGATTAAGAATGCCGAATCAACCGATTCACTCTCAATCCGAGACGCGCTGGCGAATATTAGGGACTTTGATACAGTTCTGGGCAAATTTTCTTTTAATGCCGACGGGGACGCTGTTTATGAACCGAAGGCACTGATAGTAAAAGACGGGATGTTGCAGCCTTTTGAGTAGTTTTATTAACCGCTTTAATAACATTACCCACAAAGAGATCCTTACAATAGCCATCGGTATCCGGGGATTTATAGATGAGTATCTTCCGTAGAATAACTTCTAATCAACGAGAACATTATTATGATAACAATAAAAAATTTTGAAGATGTACTCAAAACACTGGAATTTGAGGCTGAAGGGAATACCTACCAAAAGTCAATTGGTGAGGCGACCCTAAAGGTTGACATTGACAAAAAAGAATTAATTTATCCTGAGGGGCTAGAAGTCAACGAAGGGCACACGTGCAATTTCTCACAGAATGAGAATTTTGTTGTATTTGAGTGTGTCTATCAGTTAGTAAATAAAGGCTACAAACCCGAACATTTAGAACTTGAACCCAAATGGAAAGTTGGACACGGGGCAAGCGGTGGACGTGCCGATATATTGGTTAGAGACCACGAAAATAATCCTTTACTGCTTATTGAATGTAAGACAGCAGGCGAGGAATTTGAAAGGGCATGGCGGAAGACCCTACAAAATGGTGACCAGTTATTCAGTTATGCCCAACAAATCCCCCAAACACAATATCTCTGTCTTTACGCTTCTGACTTAGTGGACGATAAAATCCGTATTGACCAGAGAATAATTGCCCATCGAGACAATGAAAAGATATTAGCACAAAATGACAAACTACGACCTTTTGCTAAAGCAACCGATGTTGAGGACCGCTACGCTGTTTGGCGTGATACCTACGAAAAGGAATACACAGAAACCGGAGTTTTTGAAGAAAATATACAACCTTACGATATAGGCAAAAACAAATATACTCTTGAGGATGATACCAAACCTATTGATGCTACTGATGCTGATAAAGATAAAGGTAAATACCACAGATTCCGAACAATCCTAAGACAACACAACATCGCACGGCGCGAACAGGCTTTTGAGGTCCTCGTCAATCTGTTTCTATGTAAACTGGTGGACGAGGAAGACAACAAAACCGATCTGCAATTCTCTTGGAAAGGTATCGCTTACGACAATTATTTTGATTTTGTCGATAGACTGCAAAACCTCTACAAAACAGGGATGAATAAATTTCTTGACAAAGAAATTAGCTACATCAGCAACAAACAAATTGACGAAGCATTTTGGGCAGTCAGAAATGACACCAACGCCACCAAAAAACAGATACAGGATTATTTTAGAGAACTTAAGTATTACACCAACTCCGCTTTTTCATTGATGGACACCCACAACGAAGAATTGTTCAAAAGAAACGCCAAAGTCCTGTTAGAACTTGTGCAAATGTGGCAAAAGATAAGACTCAAAACAGATGACCAAAACCAATTTTTGGGTGAGATGTTTGAACTATTTCTTGACGATGGAGTCAAGCAGTCGGAAGGACAGTTTTTCACACCGCTGCCAATTTGCAAATTTATCGTCGGTTCTTTGCCACTTGAGCAAAAAATTATAGAGAACACCGAACCGCTTAAAGCCATTGATTTCGCCTGTGGTTCAGGGCATTTCCTAAATGAATATGCCCATCAAATAAAGCCGTTAGTTGCAGAACAGAAAAGAGACCTCTATTACAGTCACATTATCGGCATAGAAAAAGAAGATCGGTTGGCAAAAGTCGCCAAGGTTGCAGCGTATATGCACGGTCAAGAGCAGATTA
>JAKZUG010000553.1:0-3067 GCA_047516705.1 Candidatus Poribacteria bacterium
ATTGCGAACATGTCAGCATTGTGATAGAATAAGACATTGACGCTTTAGCAATATAAGTTCACAAGTTACGCCTTTAAATTCAGAAATCAAGCGACTGAGGTTAGAGCAGACAATAATTATGAGTACTTCCCATCTAAGTTATCTACACACTGCACAAGAGATTTTGAAACAGATTGAAGCGACGCAAACCGCTGCGATTGCAGAAGCCTCTGATATGTGTGCCGAAACAATAGCAGAAGGCGGTCTCGTCTACCTATTTGGGTCAGGGCATTCCCGCATGGCAATCGAAGAAATGTTTCCACGCTACGGAAGTTTTCCGGGTTTCTTTCCGATCGTCGAATTGGCAGTCACATATCACAATCAAGTCGTCGGTTGCAACGGTCAGCGTCAAGCACTTTTTTTGGAAAACATCTCAGGGTATGCAGAAGTAATCTTACGGAACTTCACTTTCGGTTCTCACGACTGCATGATGGTATTTTCCAATTCTGGAACGAATATCCTCCCTATTGAAATAGCAATAGGAGCGAAAGCGCAGAACCTTCCTGTCATTGCAGTGAGTTCTATCGCGCACAGTCGTTCATCTACCTCAAAGCACGCTTCTGGCAAACGGCTATTTGAGATCGCCGACTTAACGATTGACAACTGCAACCCGCCAGGTGATGCAGTTGTAGAAATCCCGAATTTGGCTTATCCGGTCGGACCTACGTCAAGCATCGGCACACTATCGATTGTCAATGCAATTAAGTGCCGAGTTGCTGAGCTGCTAACGGAGCGTGGGAAACCGCCTGTTGTATTAACAGGTGCACATTTCTTGGGTCCCGAGGAATCCGCGAAACAGATTGAGCGGGCTTATGACGATTACAAGGCTCGTGTACACGGAGCTTAACGCGCTACGTTTTTTCGTTGACTTTTCTCGTGTAAACCCGTATACTTTTAAGGAGCGTGGAGAAGCGCGAGGCTTATTACATTAAGTTCACATCTGCTGGACATTCTGATGCTGAAAACAACCCAAAGAATCGCTGTGATGGGGGGAACATTCAACCCGATTCACTACGCGCATCTGCTCAGTGCTGAACAGGTCCGGGTCGGATTAGGCTACGACAAGATATTGTTTATTCCTTCTGCCAGACCGCCGCATAAGGTAACAGATGCCGATATTATTGAACCGGAACACCGATATCAGATGGTCCTTTTGGCGATTGCAGAGAATCCACATTTTGAAGTGTCCCGGATAGAACTGGAACGCGCTGGCCCATCATATACCATTGAGACGCTGAAAATCCTGCAAAAACTTTACGGAGAGACGACCGAACTGGCATGGATCATCGGTGCGGATTCGCTCATCGAGTATGAAGTCTGGAAAGACTTTGATGAGGTTTTGGCACGATGTATTATGATTGCAACAACACGTCCGAATTATGACCTGATTCGCGTTCCATTGGAGGTTCGCAAACGGGTTACGACCTTTCCGATAACCGGTGTGGATATATCTGCTACAGCCATTCGTGAACGGATTCGGAAAGGGCTTTCAATCCGGTATCTCGTGCCAGAAACAGTCAAAACTTATATTCATCGGTATCGGTTGTATCAATAACTGGAGATATCCGTTTAAAAATTGACACACCGAAATCAGAGGATAAGGACATTAAAAACGTGGAACACACATGCAGTATGTGCGGAAAAGTTTACGACTTTGTGTGGGAAGTCGGGACCCCTTTACCCAAAAATTTCCCATTCTGTAGTGCCCGGTGTAAGGCAACGGATCTCGCCAAATGGATTAATGAGGAATATGCTATTAGCACCCCTTTGCCGGACACAATTTTATCTGATACTGAACGAGAACTTCTTGCTGAATTAGCCGAATTAGGGATTCGCATTGACGATGAGAGAGATTAATTGGACTACGTATACGATCAGATAGACACCACACTTGCAGAACTCCGGGCACATCCGAAGTCGATTGAAATTCAACAGTATCTCTCAGACAAATTGAGTACAAAACGGCTTCAGCATGTTCTCGCCGTACAAGAAATGGCGGTTGATCTTGCATGTGTTCATAAAGTCGATGTTTGGCAGGCAAGCCTGGCTGCGCTTTTACATGACAGCGCGAAATGGATGAACGCTAAAGAATTATATAGCGCAGTACGCTGCTATGAAATCCGCCTTGATCCGATTGAAAAGGTAAACCCTTCGCTCTTACATCCAATTATAGGCGTGAAATTGGCAATTGAGCAGTTTGCTGTAACGGAACTTGAGGTACTCGAAGCCATTCGGAACCACACAACTGGGAATCCGTCAATGGGGGTTATATCACAGGTATTATACGTAGCGGATTTTGCGGAGCCGACTCGGACACATAATGCGGTTCATGTGGTGCGGGAGTTAGCATACACAGACTTGGGGTGTGCTGTTCATCGTGTCGCTCGCGCGAAGATTGAACACCTCCTGGATAAAGGCGTGATGATTCATCCGAATACCCTTCATACCTACAACAGTACTTTAGAGAGTGTTGAGACTTAAAGGAATTTACAATGGAAAACGAAAAAAACACATTGGACATGGTAAAAGCCGCTGCTGAGACAGCGATGAGTCGACGCGCACAAGATGGCATTATTCTTGATTTACGTGAACTTGATGGTTTCACGGACTTCTTTGCGATCTTCAGTGGTGTCTCGGACATCCAAGTAGAAGGTATTTCGCAAGCCGTTCTTGAAGAACTTGAAAGCAATTGGTCACAGAAACCTTGGCATCAGGAAGGCGCACGTAAAGCAGATTGGATTCTGTTAGACTACGTTGATTTTGTCGTCCATGTCTTTCTGTCCGAAAGACGTGCTTATTATAACCTCGAACGCTTATGGGCTGAAGCGGGACGGGTTGAATTGCCGGAGTTAACAATGCCCTTACATGTGGAAGCACTGAAAGAAGAGGCAGACCCAGACGGTGTGTTGGTCTTTGGAGACCACGGGGAAAGTACCTCGGAGCTATAATTTCGTTTTTGGAGAACTTACAAATCTGAAAAAGAGAAGCCGGAGAAGGTAGGAGTTAATCAACAGCTACGAGAAGGGCC
>JAKZUG010000554.1:0-8630 GCA_047516705.1 Candidatus Poribacteria bacterium
GGTTTTCATACCGAGGAAACCGCAGAGCCCTGAGAAAAAACCACCCGTTAGAAACGCAAACGGAACGACCTTGTTTTGGGCATCAAGGACAAAAGCCATGAAGACGAAAATAAGACAGAGAACAACAAAGACGATACCTACCACTTTGTATTGTTGTCTGAGATATGCCATCGCGCCTTCGCGTACGGATTGCGCTATGTCGCGCATTGTTTCATTGCCCTCGTCCTGTTTCATCACAGCGCGGTAAAAATGATAAGCAAATCCCAAAGCGATGAGTGCACCAACGGGGGCGATCCACCATATCGGAGGCACATCTGGGCGAGGGTTTGTTTGAGCAAAAGCTTCAGTGGCTAAATTAAGGACAGGTAAGGATATCAGAAATGTTTTCCAATTTAGCCACCGCCTTTTGCAAGTGATGTCAAGCATTTAAAACCTCTCTTTTCTATTTTTCATTCTTATACCATTTCTAATATATTATATTTCATTTATGGCAGATATTTCCTAAATCAGGTGCTATCCGTGTAAGAAACCCCCTAAATCCCCCTTATCAGGGGGACTTCTGGAGATTACCTGTTATGAAAACCATACAAATAGAATGGTATTATTTCTTATTTCGATTTAAACAATTCCAGTGCCTGGCCGACGAGGTAAAGTGAACCTGTAATGCAGATCAGGTCCGTCGGCGATGCGGATGCTAAGGCTTCTGTAATTGCTTTTTCTGGGTTTGGGCATATTATAATTTTCTCATGTATTATACCAGACCATGCATCCTGTATAGCTTCAGCGGGCATCACACGTGGGTTCTCGGAAACTTGTGTGGCAATCACGGAGTCTGCGGTTTTAGAGACAATATCCCCAATTGCTTTAAGATTTTTATCTTTCATTAAACTAACGATAAAAATCGCCTGAGTGTAACGAAAACTCTCACGGAGCGTCAAGCATAGTGCCTCCATCGAGACAGGGGAATGCGCGCCATCGAGTACAACAAGTGGGGAAGACATAATTCGTTGGATGCGTCCGTGCCACTGCACATTCTTGAATCCGTCATAAACGCTGGTTTTCGGGATTAGGTACCCTTCCTGTTTCAGGCATTCAATTGTTGCGATAGCAGTTGTCGCATTCACAAATTGGTGATAGCCAAGAAGCGGCATAGTGAGCTGCGGATAACACTCGGAATCCGTTTCTGCGTCAAATTGCTGCGCTATAGGGACACCGTCGGTATTCCGGACGAGACGTGAAACGGATGGACAATGAGCCGCGCCTACATCCTGAAAATTTGGCTTGCAATCTGTGTCGTGGGTTTTCACTTCAACAATCGGTGCATTCCGTTCGTTTGCGACCTTTTCAAACACTGCTCGCGCTTCAGGATGTTGTGGTGCGAGCGCGAGAGGGCACCCCTCTTTAATAATCTCCGCTTTTTCAGCGGCTATCTCGGCATAAGTTTCCCCCAATATCGCCGTGTGCTCTAAACCAATCGACGTGATAACAGTCGCGACGGGTGTGACAACATTCGTCGCATCAAGCCTCCCGCCTAAGCCTACTTCGATAACAGCAAAATCAGTCGCTTTGTCGGCGAAATAGGAGAAGGCGAGCGCGGTGTATATTTCAAAGAAGGAAACACGTCCGAATTCGGAAGTGGAAACGGTTTCAATTGCGGGTTTGATCTTCTCAATATAGAAAGCAACGTCTACCTCTGAAATTAGCTCACCATCAATACGGCATCGTTCTCGCGGCGTAATGAGATGCGGCGATGTAAACAAACCGGTTTTATAACCTGCGTGTGTAAGTACAGACGCGACGAGTGCGGCGGTAGAACCTTTCCCTTTGCTCCCCGCAATGTGGATAACCTGCAATCTATCGTGTGGATTGCCGAGTAATTTCAGCAAGAGAGAGATTCGGTTGAGATTGTAGAGCCGTGCCTGTCGTGAAAAATCAGGACTTCGTTCATAGTCAATAAACGCTTCAATATAAGCGAGTGCCGCTTCGTAGTCCAATTTTTCGTGCTGCTCCGGGTTACGGCATACGGTTGTGCCTACTCGTTTAGATACTCGTAAATCGGGAATTGTGTGCAGAGTTCCTTGACTTTCTCCCGAATCTGGCGTTTGATGGCGGCTTTCTGCCTGTTTTCAAGCGTCTCCGTGATAAAATCAGCGACGAGGACCATTTCATCCTCTTTCATGCCGCGCGTTGTGATCATAGGTGTACCGAGGCGTATACCGCTCGTTGTTCTGGGTTTCCGTTTGTCGAAGGGAATTGTATTTTTATTGACGATAATTCCGGCATCTTCCAAGTGATCGGCAGCTTGTCGCCCACTCAATTTCTCGTATTTCGAGGTAAGGTCCATCAGCATGAGGTGATTGTCGGTGCCACCACTCACCAATCGGAACCCGTTTTCGATGAGCCTTGCAGCAAGAGCCTTTGCATTTTTAACAATCTGCGCTTGATATATTTTGAAATCGGGTTCGCTTGCTTCCTTGAATGCGACAGCTCTCGCGGCGATCGTGTGCAGAAAAGGACCGCCTTGTAAACCGGGGAACACGGCACGGTCAATCTTGTCTGCGTACTCGGTTCTACACATAATCATAGCACCGCGAGGCCCCCGTAAGGTTTTGTGTGTTGTTGTCGTAATTACATCGCAATACGGGACAGGGTCCGGGTGAACGCCACCAGCAATAAGTCCTGCGATATGCGCTATATCTGCGAGTAGATAGGCACCTACGGAATCAGCAACTTGCCGCCATGCAGCGAAATCGAAGTATCGAGGATAAGCTGTTGCACCGACGACGATGAGTTTCGGACGATGTTGTGCTGCGAGACGCGCGACTTCTTCCATGTCGATACGCTCGGTCTCAGCATCAACACCATAAGCGACAATATTGTAATATCTGCCTGAGAAGTTGACTTTATCGCCGTGGGTGAGATGTCCACCGTGGCTGAGAGACATGGCTAAAATGGTGTCCCCGGGTTCGAGCAGCGCATGGTAGGCTGCCATATTCGCTTGGCTACCGGCATGCGGTTGGACGTTGACGTGTTCAACGCCGAAAAGTGCCTTCGCGCGTTCAATTGCGAGTGATTCGACATCATCCATAAACTGGCAGCCGTTGTAGTAACGTTCACCCGGGTAGCCTTCGGCGTATTTATTAGCGAGGATACTGCTCTGGATTTCCATAACGGCACGGCTGGCATAGTTCTCCGACGGGATTAGCATAAGAGAATTTTGCTGGCGTGTTAGATCATTAGCAACGATTTCAACGATCTGTGGGTCAACTTCACCTAATAATTTGTTCATTTGCTCGCTCATCGCTTAGAATTAAAATGATGTTTGTGCTGTAAGGTTTAGAACATAAATTTTAACACAGATTTGCCACAAATTCAAATTTTTCGCGATTTTTGTAGATTCCCGAAAGTTGATATTGTGAAATTAGCGTTGTTCTGATTGACACTATTAGGTTTGTTGTCTCTCATCTCGGATTCTTCAAAAAATACGAAAACCTATACTCCGCCTTTACAGATCGTATTTCAGTCAGAGGTATTCAGTTCTTAGTCATCAGTTGTCAGCTTTCAGCAGTCGGTGTTCCATCAGTAGTCAGCTGCCAATGGGTGTCGCGACCGGGAGGTCGCTCCTACAACAAAGAGTTTGCTTGAGGAAAATCAAAATCAAGGGAGACTGAATGGCTTTGTATTTCAGTTGCACACTATTGAATAATATGATAATCTAATAGGTAATAAAATATTTTATAGTAAAGCCCATAATTACCTATACACCAACGGAAGGGCGAGGTTACAAACCTCGCCAGCGAAGGAGAGGTATTTTGTGTTTTCTTAAGTGTCCACTTGTTTTCGGGTTTTACTATAACAACCGTATTACGGTCTCCTATAGCCTCAATTTCCTGATTGAATGTTTTATTGAAAGGGCTAACGTGTATCTCCAGAATAGATTTTTGTATAACAAACTTTGGAAACCTACGGGTTTCGCCACAAAATTCATAGTACTCCTCGTGTTCCTGCTGGTGTGTGGATGTGATTCACAACAAAAAAAGCAGACACAGCAACCCGCGGGGCAGCAACCGATGCCCTCTGAAGTGATGGAACCCGTCACACCCCCTCGCGCCGAAGATTGGCATACATTCATGTACGATTTAGGCTTCTCTGGGATGAGTCCTGATCAAAGCCTCACACCGCCGCTGGAATTGCTGTGGAAATTCAAGACCGGTGGTCCCGTCTACGCCTCCCCAGTGATAGCGAACGGTATTTTATATATCGGCTCGACTGATGGCAAGTTGTATGCACTGGATGCTAAGCAGTGGGGGATTAAATGGGTGTTCGATGCCAGAGATGCCATACGCTATTCTGCTGCGGTGCTCGGAGATCGGGTCTACTTCAGTGCCCGGAATAACAAAGTTTATGCATTGGATGCAAAAACCGGCGAGAAATTATGGGAATTCAAATCAAAAAATTGGATGGATGCTCCACCGATTGTTGTGGATAACAAGGTTTATGTTGGCGCGTTCCCGTCAACAATCTATGTGCTGAATGCGCGTTCTGGTACACTTGAATCAAGGCGTGAGCGGACAACCCAGATCCATGGTATTGAATATGGGTGTGCAAATGGGGTGTTCCGTCCGGTTTCCCCGGAACACAACGCGAAGTTGTGGCGAGGTCAGACAGCAGGGAGTGAAAGCTATCCCGTAAAAGCAAATGGTACCGTCTATATTGGGGCACGCGATGGGCAGCTTCACGCCTTTGACATAGCATCAAAGACACAAACTTGGGTGTATCAACTCGGAGGTTTTGTGGAAGCTGCACCTGCTATCTCTGACGGTATCCTCTATGTTGCATCGGGTGATGGTAGCATTTATGCGTTCACAAACGCGAGTAAGGTTACAAACCTCGTTAGCGGGAATCGCGCGGCAGACACTCGGCAGAGGGGTATTGTGGTGCATGACACGGCACCGGTTTATATGAGAAAAGGCGGGGTTACAAACGCTGTCAACGAAGAGAAATCCATATTGTTAAACCTCAACGACGGGGAGCACTTGCCGATTGTGCAAACTTCGGATGGTTGGTATGAGGTTGAACTCCCGAACGGTGTCCGAGGTTGGATGGATAAGTTTGCCTTCGGAGAATTTGAAGATACTGATGGCATCATGTTCAATACAACAGTTGGTCGTAGGCACGGTTTCCCGGCTGTCCCTCCGCGCAGGATGCAATTGATTGAAGGTGCGGAGTTCCCTCGCTGGAGCCCCGATGGAGCACTTATTGCATTTCTGAAAAGGAATGATGTCGGCAGTAGGTATTGGCGTGCGAATGAATTGTGGATTATGGATCGGAACGCGGAACAGGCGCGAAAACTTTTCACCGGACAGTTCTACAATCCTCATGTCTCCTGGTCACTGGACAACAGAATTTTGGCGTTTGAGGTTGACGAAGAGGGGGAGCGCTATATCTATACAGTGGATTGGCAGTTCGGACAGATTAAACAGTTAGTTCGTGGCGAAGGTCCGGCTTGGTCGCCTACCTCAAACCGTTTGGTATTTAGAAAACGCGAAAAGGAGATGGATGTTATCTACCGCATCAATAGCGATGGCAGCGATTTACGTGCGATTGCGCGTGTGCCGATTGAACGCTGGCATCGCACCTCCACCTATCTTCCCGCCCCATCTTGGGCACCTGATGGTACACGCATCGCTTTCGGTGTGAATAACTCAAAATATGTGGGTATCCGTATCCAAGATATAGAAGGCGAACGCTTAAAAGAGATTCAAACACAGCATCAACAGGTGCATCAACTGAACTGGTCAGCAGATGGGACGCAGCTGGCTTATGTTTTGTCCGGCAGTAATCGTCCCGGTCAGCGAATTGATAAGCAGTTGCACATATCAGCGTCGTTACCTGCGCTGACACAGAGCCAGATCCTGAAACACACGTCGCCTGCTTGGTCACCGACAGGGAAGCAATTAGCATATCTGGAACGAGAAGACTGTGAAGGCATCCGCTGGAAGGTCTGGGTTTATGACCTTGAGAGCGGTAAGAAGTCTCCTATTGCGCGAACCGAGATGAAACTGACATCCGTTGTCTGGGCACCAGACGGCAAGCATCTCTGCTTGTGGCAAAAGTCAGACTATCTGCGCGATAATGCGTATAAACCGGCATTAACGAAGGGATGGATTGTGCCAGTTGATATTCCTTAAAATGCCACTTCAAATAATGCTACCATATCCTCTTCTGTACACACTCTCGGATTAAATTTGTGACAATGGTCGAGCATGGCATCCGCTCCGAGTTTTGGAATTTTCTTTTTATCTAAGCCAGCGTCTCCGAGACCTGTCGGCATATTTAATTCGGTATTGAATGCCCGGATTTTATCAATTGCGGCATGCCCTGCTTCACTGCTATCCATACCACTGGTGTCTATGCCTAAAGCCCGTGCGATCTCGGCGTATTTCTCGGTTGCATGGGAAAAGTTGAATTCCATGACAGGCGGGAGGAGGATAGCGTTCGCGACACCGTGTGGGATCGGTGCATCCGTGGAAAGCTGATGCGCCAGAGAGTGGACCGCACCAAGCCCTTTCTGGAATGAAAAAGCGGCCATGCACGATCCGAAGAGCATTTCTCCGCGTGCAGTTACATCTCCGCCGTTATGATAAACTTTTTGGATATTCGCGCTCAACATTCTGAGAGCCTGCAATGCGACCCCTTCAGCAATCGGGTGGTACTTCGTTGCAACATACGCCTCAATACCGTGTGTAATAGCGTCCATCCCCGTAGCAGCAGTGAGTGCGGGTGGCATACCGAGTGTTATTCCCGGATCCAGAAGTGCTATGTTTGCCATGTTGAACGGCGTAACGATTGCCCGCTTGCGCCATCGATTGGTTGTACTTAACAATGTATCTGTAATGATAGCACCTTGCGAGACTTCACTGCCGGTGCCAGCCGTCGTTGGCACACAGATTAACGGTGGCATATCGCCGCGAATTCGTTCGACTCCACCAACATCAGCGTAATAAGGCTCCAAAGGCGGTGCATGGGTTGTCAAGAGTCGGATAGCCTTAGCGGCATCCATGACGCTCCCGCCACCAACAGCAATAACGACATCGCACGCTTCCGATTTGTAGACTTCCACGCCGTGTGTGATGCTGATGTCTGTGGGATTTGGTTCGATATCTGAATAGGTAGCGGACGACAAACCGCTCGCGTCCAAAGCATCTACGGCTTTGACAAGAATACCGGCGTTGATCACACCAGCATCGCTCACCAAGAGCGGCTTTTTGTTTTTAAACGCTTTGACATGTTCACCTAAGTTTTGGATGGCACCGTCGCCAAATTCAATTCGTGGGGGTAAAACGTAGTTTTGCATTTGAAATTTTTTGATTTTTAACCCCCTAAATCCCCCTTATCAGGGGGACTTACGAAGCAACTGCGTAAGTCCTATATTAGCAGTATTCAAAATCTATTTCACGGATTTGAGATGCGCCCAAGTCGTCGCGAGTTTACTTCTCGCATCAACAGGTAACGAGGGTCCATCAGGTCCATAAACAAGGACATCGTCATACTTCGCAACCGTGCTCCAAGTTGCGAGCCCGACTCTGCCGACACCGCCTTCGGTATTATCGTCCACTGTCGCTACTTCTTCGTCGTTGAGGAAGAGCGTGTAGCTGCCCGGTTCATTGACAATCTTGATGCTATACCACTCTTTTTCATCGATGGTGTGATTGCTATTGGCACCACCTTTGCCGCCCCAAGATTCAACTTGTGAGCGTGAGTTTCCCCAACCGCCGAGGTTCCACCAGTACTCCAGTGAAGGTTTGAGTTTCTCCATACGTGGCGGATGGTCTTCAAGCGCCTGATCGCGGGGTTGCATCAAGCCTTGGCACCGGAACATAATTAGGAATCCCTCACCACCACTGATTTTATTTCCTCTCACCTCAAAAGTGTAATCATCCCACTCGTCATCCCAGAAATCGTCAGCAACGACGCTCATGCAGTTGGGTGTATTTTGGAGTTGATGGTATTCATCAGTCTTGAATTCCCATTCTCCGAAGAGGGCGACCCATTTATCTTCAGATGCCTTTGGGTCATCAAAATTATCCTCAAAATAGGTTTGTGACATCGCAAGTGCAGCGATGCCAAGGGTGATACCACAGATAACAATGAACAGGTTACGTCTGTTCATAATAGAATTCTCCTTTTAGGGTGTGTATAGTTAGTTCAAATTGCTACTCAACATCTTCAGTAAGACCTTGTAGCATAAACTGTTAGTTTGTGACTAACAGAACGAAAACTAACAGTTCGCGCTACAGTTTTTCTATCAAACTCACGATAATCCAAATTGCTACTCAACATCTTCGATAAAATAATCGGTATCCACACGCTTGATTTCATAAGTTTTCACTGTGGAGACCCCAACGTTGTGGTCAATCATCAGCTGGGCAAGTCGTTTTCCATCAATGAGAATAATTTTGAAACCTGCAGCATCATAGTCTTTGGCAGCTTTGGTAAAATCGGACGTTGTAATAAAAATTCCTTTGTTAGCACCTTGTCCTGCTAATGCCCCTGCAAAACCAGCAATTTCAGGTGCCCCCACATTATTTTCCCATCGTTTCGCTTGAACGTAAACAACATCAAGACCG
>JAKZUG010000555.1:0-13226 GCA_047516705.1 Candidatus Poribacteria bacterium
CAACTACCCAAGCCTAAAGACTTGGGCTTGTGCGAAGCGTATACCAAACGTCCACTCCATAGGTTAAACAGTTGACTACAGTAATATATCGCATATCTTAGCGTGGTAGCTGACACAATGTATCGGATACTTCCCTCGTCTGATTCCTCTTGGATATGTGATCTGGAAGGGGCAATATACAACCCGTAAGGGAGTTTACAAACCATGTTTGTTCCTGTTGTTGATAAAGACCAAAACCCATTAATGCCCACGACACCCGCGAGAGCCGGAAAGTGGATCAAATCCGGCAAAGCGACACCGTTTTGGTGTAATGGTGTCTTTTGTGTGAGATTAAATGTTGACCCTTCAGGCGACTATAAACAAGAGATTGCTGTCGGTGTAGACCCTGGCAGCAAAAAAGAAGGGTTTACCGTCAAGAGTGAATCTCATACCTATCTAAATGTGCAGGCAGATGCCCACAATAAAGTTGCTAAGAAAGTTGAAAAGCGTCGTGAGTTGCGTAGGAGCAGACGTTCTCGGAAATGTCCCAATCGGAAGCATCGCTTGAATCGTCTTGCGAACAAAGTGCGTATCCCCGCTGGCACGCGTGCGAGATGGGACTGGAAACTTCGGGTCTTGGGGTGGTTCTCAAAGATGTTTCCGATAACGCATATCTGTGTTGAGGATATCAAGGCGCGAACCATAGTGCGTGCCAAGAAATGGAACACCTCCTTCAGTCCACTTGAAGTCGGAAAGCAATGGTTCTATACTCAAATCCGAAAGCGTTGGGAGTTGCTGACTTTACAAGGTTGGAAAACTAAAGAGATACGCGATAGATTAGGACTGAAAAAGTCTTCAAAGAAGCTTGCGGATACTTTTGACGCGCATTGTGTAGACAGTTGGTGCTTGGCATATCATACGATAGGGGGTGCTGGTATTGTAGATAACACAGATATTTTCTGTATCTCACCTATATCTATCCGTAGAAGAGAGCTTCACAGACAGAATCCGCAGAAGGGTGGTAAGAGACCTCGATATGGTGGGACGACTCGCAACGGATGGGTCAAGAACACTTTAGTGAGACATATCAAGTATGGTCTAACGCGTATCAGTGGTTTTAGTAAACAGGGCATAGCGTTATATTCTCTGGAAGGTAAACGCTTGTGCCAAAACGCGAAGGCGCGTGATTTTAGGGTGCTGACACGCCTTAATTTCGATTATAGGAGCGGGCTTTCCTCCCAAACCTAAAGGATTCGGTCTACCGCCCGAAGATTAGATGATGTAATAGGCGAAACAAACTCACAAAACATCAAGGTGATAACTGTGTTAAAATACTATCAACTTGCATCTATTCCTATTTTAGCGTGCTTAATTCTATCTGGATGTGCAGTGTTCCGAGACACATCGCAAACCGAAGCTTACAATCGGTTCGCGATACGTGCCGCGCAAGCCCAACTCTGGAATGAAGCCATTTTCCGATGGAAACAAGTCATCACTGTTGACCCGGATGATTCAAAGGCACATAACAACCTCGGTGTCGCTTACGAAGCAGTCGGAAAGATGGACGAGGCTATTACCGCTTACCAGCGCGCAGCGGAATTAGAACCTGACAACAAATACTATCGACTCAACTATAGACGGTGCCGTATACACCTTCGACGCAGCGGACTTGACGATGAAGATGCATCACAACCAGAAGAAAAAGAAGAAGAACTTCCACCTGAGGAACAGTGAGGATGCCAATATGCAAATGAGAAAGAAAATAGTAATTCTATTAGCGGTTTTAATGCTTTGTGGATGTGGCAGTGCCGTAACACGCGTCTCTGTTCCGGTGAAAGTCCAATCTGCAATTGACATCAGCCGGTATTCCAACTTTGCTGTTCTACCGTTCGTACCCGAAAAAGAGTCCGGACGCAATGAAAAACTGCCTGAAGAAACCGGTGCGGAAATCGCATCAATACTCCGTAGAGGTTTAGCACGCCAAAAACACTTCGAAGTCGTCAGCACGCAGGAGACAGCGAGACTGCTCACAGGTGAAACCATCGGAGAGGATTGGCTCTCTGATACGAAACAGTTGAGTCAACTCGGAGAGTATTTTGAGGTGAAGGGGATTATCATCGGCAGCTTTCGCTTCTATTCAGATAGCCGCCCGAGACGGCATTATGGCGAACGCTACTCCGTACAACGGCAACGCTACGTAATGGATTATCAAGACTACATGCAGAAAACCTATCTGCTCTCACTTCGAGTGATGATTATTGATGTTGAAACCGAACAAATTATCTGGGATGAAGCTTACCGGCGGAGCACTGCAGAAGCACATACAATTGGCTCTTTCATTTTCTCGCAGGCGGGTCCACAGTCAAACACTATCAGAGAACTCGGCAAGCGTGCTGTATCAGAATTTACCCGTCAAATCTCTCCACACTATGAGAATGAAGATAGGTATTTAGTTAATTGAGTAGGATTTACACAAATTGTGAAATGTTCGTCACGAATTGCGTAAACAGCGGTGTCCAGTTTTGTTCTACAAAAAAGAGATAGCAACACTAAAGGAAAAAGGTTAGAGATGTGAGAAAAAATAAATACAGAATCCTAACAGCAAGAGAGATATCTGAAAAGCACACCAGTAATACACGACAGTTGTTGGTTAGATACGTCCTCCATATCCTCTTTCTTCTGAGCTTATTGGCACCTTGTATGGGATGGGCACAAGCTTTTGGAAAAAATAAAATCACTGGACAACGTTTCGATTGGCACATCCATCGGACAGAGCATTTTGATATACATTACTATCCGAGCGAAGCGAAGCTGGTGCCTATTATGGCTGCTATTGCTGAGGAGGCTTACGAACAACACAGCGAGGATTTTGAACACGAACTGCGAGATAGAACACCGCTGATCCTTTACAAATCCCATAAGGATTTTCAGGAAACCAACATAATCCTCCAAGAACTCCATGAAGGTATCGGGGGCTTCGCAGAACTCTTTAAACATCGTATCGTTATCCCCTTCACTGGCTCCCTTGAAGCGTTTCGAGAGGTAATCTTTCACGAACTCATTCATATCTTCCAGTATGATATTATCTATCAGAAACCGCATGCACGTATCTACAGCGGCGAGTTCCTCTATTCACCCCCCATTTGGTTTATAGAAGGAATGGCAGATTATTTCGCCGAAGATAATGATGCAATTGGGGAAATGGTAATCCGAGATGCCAGCATGAATAACAACATTGTCCCCTTACCGCAACTCCAGAATTTTAACAAACTCAGTTCACCTTTCGTCGGGTATAAGTTAGGACAATTGGCGGTGGCTTATCTCACAGAGACCTACGGACGTGAGAAAATCCCTGAGATTTTGCAGGGGTTACGACAAAGCCGGACAAAAGACATCGATCGGGTTTTCAGAGAAGTCCTCGGTGTAGAACTCGAAGAATTTGATAAGGCGTGGCGACAGACAGTGCGGAAACGTTATTGGCCCCTCATTGAAGACCGGGAATTGGCCGACCTCGTCTCAAAAAACCTTACCGAGGAAGAGCGATACTCACATAACATTAAACCGGGCTGGTCGCCGAGCGGCGATATTATCGCTTACGTCACTGGAAACGATGGGTTTCTTGAGATTGTCCTTATGTCCGCAAAAACCGGTGAACGCATTGAGCGAGTTACCAAGCAGTTTTTTCGAGAAAAATACGAGGAGATCCGAACCGATTTCGGCGGATTTGGCAGAAGTCTCACATGGGCACCCGATGGCGATAGGATTGCCTTCGTCGCCAAGCACCACGATGCTAACTACCTCCTTGAAGTCAACATCCTGACAGAAGAACTCACACAGTACTTTGAACTCGATTTTGATAACGTCACTTCCCCAGACTACGATGGCAGCGGTGAACGGATCATTTTTTCGGCGCTAAAAGAGGGACAGACAGATCTCTATATTATTGAACTCCTGACGGGTGAAATCGACAGGCTTACTTTTGACCCTTTTAACGACACGCACCCCTCATGGCACCCAACAACCGGCAAAATCGTCTATACCTCCGAACGCGGTGGTAAAAATAGACTTGTGCTAATAGATCTCAACCGCCGGACGGAACGCTTGTTAACCAACGGTGTCTATAATGCTATCAGTCCAGTATGGACACCCGGGGGAAAGTCAATCCTCTTCTGCTCGGATGGACAAGGCATTTATGACATTTACAAACTTGAACTTGCAGAAAAGGCACACGCACAAAAGCACACGGTTACGGAAGAAAAAACACAATCTGAACAGCAAACCGACAACATAACCAACGATGGATTGTTGTTCACTGAGAATGGTAGGACAGAACTTGCAAACCAAATGCTAACAGTTGAGTTAACACGTCTTACCAACATGATGACGGGCTGCTTCAATCCCAGTTTGTCCCCTGATGGAAAGCGTCTGTTGTTTAGTGCCTATCAGAACGGAAAATACGATGTCTGTGTTATGGAGACTTCCAAAACTATTGAAGAAAAAATTGAAGCCACAGACCTTGCAGAACCCTCCCTTATTTTAACAGCGGAAGAACCAGAGAATTATAGGATAGCCAAGCGGAAGTACAGCACAAGATCCTCTTTCGTCTTAGATGCGATCTTCCCGGATTTCAGCCTCGGTGCCGACGGTATCCTGAGGAGCACGGTGCAAATCGTCGGCAGCGATATGTTAGGCAATCACCGCATCGGGGTCAGTGTGATGAACCAATCCAGTTACCTCGCGCCAGATTTCATCGCACAATATGGATTTTTGACCCACCGCACGGATATGGGCGCGATGATTTACAATTATCATGAATACCATATTTTGGGCGGCATCCAGAGTAGACGCGGTATCTTACAACGGATTACCGGACTCGGCACGTATCTCAATTACCCATTTGATAGATACCATCGGCTTGATCTTGACTTCTCAATGTACTCACAACCGTTTTCCTACAACTTCCAGACAAACCAACCGCTGAATCCGTATGAGGACGATAGAGGCTTACTCACAATAGGTTCTATCGCGTTTGTTGGAGATACAACCATGTGGCGAGAGTGGGCACCTTATACAGGTTCACGATACCGTATCGAACTTGAACAATCTTTCCCTACACTCGGCAGTGAATTGTCGCTAACAAATGTCATTTTTGATGCCCGACGTTATTTCAGTCTCGGTAGACGTTCTAATATTGCAGCACGGCTACTACTCGGTGGTAGTTTTGGTGATGACAAATCCTATTTCTATCTCGGCGGTGTAGATACATTACGCGGTTATGATTATGAAGGGTTAGTCGGCACACGCATCGGATTGCTCAACTTAGAAGTTCGCATCCCCCTGATAGATGTACTCCACTTTGGATGGCCCGTTAGATGGTCGATCGGCGGGATACGCGGTATTGTTTTTGCCGATCTCGGAGGCGCATGGTCAGATTGGCAGTACGGACCGGAGAACCCATTCAATATCATCGTCCGAGAAAAAAATCGCATTCGACTTGACGATGTTAAAGCCTCTATTGGAATCGGGATGCGACTGCGACTCGGGCTGTTCTCGATAGACTTCGCCGCAGCGCGGAACACAGACCTTATCCGATTGGAACCCGGTTTCAAATATCACCTCGGACTCGGGCAAGCATTTTAAGGGTTGTCGGTTGTCAGTTATCCATTGTCGGTTAAAGAGGTATTTGTGACGGGAAATTCGTTGCCCAGCCCCGGCTTAACCGAAAACTGAGAAACAAAGCCCCTCCGGCTGACAACTGAAAACCGATAACTACTAAAGGAGAAATATGGAATCACAAACCAAACGTTTTATTATCACTATCGTCATCCTTGCCGTTCTTGGCGGAATCGGTGCCCTCTGGGTTAACCTCTATCCCAATTTTCTATGGTTTGAGGTGGTAAAATATCCCAGCGTTTTCACTAAAATTTTGGTAACAAAAATCTTCGTCGGGGTAATTGTTGGAGTCTGCTACTCGGCGATTCTTTTGACAAACCTCGCCTTAATCTATCGATTCACGCCAGCACACCTGAGTCCCGCGTTTATGGGCGGCACTGAATTCACAAGCGGTGCCTCAAGCGATCCCGGTGCCACGCGAAACCTGGTTTACGGTGGACTTACACTCCTCGCGATACTTTTCAGTATCTTGATGGGCTACGCTGCAAGCGATCGATGGGAAATTTATCTACGTTTCTTCAACTCTGATGAACTCGTTTTCCCTGCGGCTACCCCTATTAGTGTAGAAGGAACCATTGACTCAGACGAAATACCTATTGCGCAATTAGAATTCCAAGCAAAAAGGATAAAAGTTGGGGATCCGGTGAACGTTCAGATAGATGGCATAAATCAGGAGGCACGCGTTGAAGCAGTCTTAGAAAATGCTATCCGATTGAACACAAGTGTCCAAATAGAACCCGGGCAAAAAGCGGTCCTCACGTCCCCCGCACGCGACCCAATCTTCAAAAAGGATGTCGCCTTTTACATCTTCAAAATGCCGATGCTACGTTACATCTGCGGGACGCTTTTCGGCATCTTTATGCTGGTGACAATATTTGCAACCGTCATCTATTTTTTCCACGGACTCATCACAGGCGATACCAGTCAGTTCCAGTTCCGTCCGCCTTTCAACGTTAAAGCCCATCTGTTCACCCTTGTCGGTGTGACGCTCCTCTGCAGAGCATGGAATTACCAGTTCGCTATGTACGATCTGCTGTATGCTTCAAACAAAGTGGTGCACGGCGGTGGTGGATACGCCGCCATACAGGCACGCCTCCCTATATTGCATATTATGCTCTGGCTCACAATCGCCTGCGCGTTGGTCTTCATCGTTAGCATCTTCTTGAAACGCAACACCTTCGCTTTTGGTGGATTTGTTGTATTTCTAATTGCTGGTTTCCTCGGACAAGCCTACCCGGCTGCTATACAAAGATGGCAAGTTGAACCCAATAAACAGGTGTTAGAAGCGGACTACATCAACTATAACATCAAATCGACACTTGAAGCTTACGGTTTAGCCGAGAACACGGTAACCGAAGAAGAGTATCCACTGACAGAGCAACTCAGTTACGATGACATAACCAGCCAGGAAAATGCACCTGTTTTAAACAGTATCCGTCTCTGGGACTGGAGACCCTTACGTAGAACCTTCCGGCAACTCCAAGAATTGCGTTCACAGTACGACTTCAACGATGTCGATGTCGATCGCTATGTGGTTGATGGCGAAATCCGGCAAGTGATGCTCTCAGGACGCGAACTCAATATTAACGAACTGCCCGTAGAAATCAGAAACGATTGGTATAAGCAGACTTATACCTATACCCACGGATACGGTGCTGTCGTCAGTCCCGTTAACGAGATTAATAACGGCAAACCTAACATGTATATCCAAGGGTTGCCACCTATTGACTATAATGAGCAGTGGCAACACCGGTTGAGCGAAACACCGGGACCCCGTATCTACTACGGTGAACGCACAGATCGCTATGTTATCGTACACCCAGACCGGACCCCAGGGCTTGAGTTCGACTATCCGCAAGAGGGACAACAATACGCCGAATACGCATATCAGGGACAAGGTGGCGTACCATTAAACTCTTTCTGGCGGAAAATGGTGTACATGCTCAAGTTCAATAACGAAATTAACTTCGTCTTGCCGGGTGAAATTTCATCTACAAGTCGAATTCTCTACAACCGGAATATCAAAAAACGGATTCAGAAAATCGCACCCTTCCTGCGATACGATGGGGATCCCTACATTATTATCCACAACGGCAGACTCATCTGGTTGATTGATGCCTATACGATCACACATCGGTATCCCTATTCCGTTTCTATGAAAGAGTTCGTTGACGAGAGAAGGCGGCAGCTCCCAGATACGCAACGGGACGATCAACCGTGGGGCAACTACATCCGAAACTCTGTTAAAGTCGTTGTCGATGCTTACGATGGCACCGTCGATTTTTACATTATGGAACGGGAACAGGATCCAATCGCGGAATGCTATAGAAGAATCTTTCCCAGTCTTTTCAAACCGTTTCAGGAAATGCCGGATGAACTCAAATCGCATATTCGCTACCCGCTGGCAATGTTCCTCATCCAAGCGCGTGTCTATCAAGATTATCACATGAAGGATCCGGTAACCTTCTATGCAGGTGAAGATCAGTGGGAAATCGGCAAAGAACTCTACGACAATACAGATGCGCAAACACAGCAAGTTCCACAACAGCTAAGAAGCCCATTCGTGCCACAACAGCAGACAGCCCAACGTTCAGCAGCGGAGGGTCAACCTGTTGAACCTTATTACGTCATTATCAGACTACCCGGACAAGAAAAATCCGAATTCATGTTGATGTTGCCCTTCACGCCACTCAATAAACCGAACCTTACCGCATGGCTTGCCGCGCGATGTGATCTGCCCCAATACGGGCAGCTTCTCGTCTATCGCTTCCCGAAAGGCAAACAGATAGCAGGACCGATGCAGGTAGAAAACTTTATTAGCCAAGAACCGGAGATTTCCCAGCAGATCAGCCTTTGGAATACACAGGGATCCCGCGTCCTACGCGGAAATCTGTTGATTCTTCCGATGAACAACTCCCTGCTCTATGTCGAACCCATCTACATCCAATCTGAAGATGAGAAAACCGCTATTCCTGAATTGCGGCGAGTCGTCATCGGGTATGAAAATAAGGTCGTCTGGGGTGAGAGCCTTGATGAGGCACTCCGCAAAATGTTCGGACAGGGAACACGACGCCAAACCACAGCGACAGACACGACAACTGAAACGACAGCCGATCCCAGCACAGATCAGACCTCATTACCAGGGCTCATTGAGCAAGCAAACCGCTATTTTAATCAGGCACAAGATGCACAGCGTGCTGGTGACTGGTCAGAATATGGACGTTCCCTGCAACTTTTAGAGGAAACCTTGCAGCAACTTGAGAGAAATACACAATAAAAATCCACCATCGGAAACCATCGGCTTTCAGCAAGACGGGTTTGGGTTCATCAGACACCTCTTCTACTGACTGCTGATTGCTGACGACTAATAACTGAAAGGTTTGCGTAGCAAACCGTACTGACAACCATTAAAGGAGGTGAAACAGATGGCTCTCGATTGGAAACCACGCCATAGGGATATGATTATCGGCGACACCCCATGGTTAGCGAGAATCAGCGATAAAGCCAGCGCAAAATTGCAAGGCATCATCGGGGAGTATATCTACCCGTGACCGCGGGATAAGATGTTCCTGGAGGAACATGAGCTAAGTGCTGAGAAGTTTGTCGATATGGTGAAAGATAACCCCTCAGACGATGAAATGATTGCCGCTATGAAGAAATTGATTGGTTAGTCGTAAACTTGTGAAGACGGTTTCGGTCGCTTCTAATCCAGAAACCGTCTTCTAAAACAGATTCTTATGAGTCGCCAAAATTGGCGCAGCGCGTGTAAGCCTAACCGGAGTCCCCGCCCGTTACTGGCAAGGGACGGGCGGGTTGGATAGACGGAGAGGAGTATTTTGGCAATATCTATCCTAAACGAACCGCAAGGAAACTAAAGAATTGGAATTAACTGAGTACCGCGACCAAATCAACGAGATTGACGACCAGATTTTAGACCTGCTACAGAAACGAGCAGAGATTTCCAAGATAGTCGGTGCCGTGAAAGCTGAGACAGGCGTTGCACAGGTCTATGTACCGCATCGGCAGAAGGAGGTCATTGAACGTTTAATAGCGCAAAATAACGGTGCATTCCCGGAAACAGCACTAGAGGCGATCTGGACAGAGATTTTATCTGCATCCCGTTCTTTGCAGGAACCAGAGCGGGTCGCCTTCCTCGGTCCCGTTGGTAGTTTCGGACACTTGGCAGCTCGATGTCATTTCGGCGCGTCAACTGAGTTGATCCCTGTCCATCCGCAGGTCGACATCTTTACTGAGGTCGAATCTGGTAGAGCAGATTATGGTGTGGTCGCTATCGAAAATTCGGTGCAGGGCACTGTTCGCGACGTTTTAGAACGTTTCCAACACACACCCTTGTGGATTTGTGCAGAGACATTTCAACCGATAAAACAGCACTTGTTGTCAAAGTCGCCGCTCACGGAAATCCGATGTGTCTACTCACATCCGCAACCTTTCGCACAATGTAGGGCATGGTTAAGTCAACATCTTGGCAGTGCTGAACAGGTCGAGGTCGTTAGTACATCTGAAGCGGCGCAACGTGCTGCACAGGAACCATCAACAGCCGCTATTGCAAGTGAACTCGCAAGCGAAATTTATCAAATTCCGATTGTCGCTAATGCCATTATGGATGAACCAGATAACACAACCCGATTCTTCATCATCGGAAATCAGATGGCAGACCCAAGCGGACACGATCGAACTTCGCTCTTTTTCGCAATTAGAGACAAGGTTGGAGCTCTACACCAAGCCCTCGGTATTTTAGAGAAAGCCGAGTTGAATCTGAGTTATCTTGAATCTCTTCCATCACGAACCAAACCGTGGGAGTATGTCTTCTTTGCTGAGATGGAGGGCCATATTGCTGATGAACGCGTCATCGTGGCACTAGGGCAGCTTGAAGAATTGTGTCGGGATGTCAATGTTATCGGATCCTATCCGCGCGGGACTCCTTAATGTCAACGCTAACACAACAAATTCATACGCGCGCAAATGAACTCGGATTTGAACTCGTCGGAATTACACCTGCAGTACAGAGCGAAACTGTTGCGCGTTATCGGCAATGGATAGAAAACGGTTATGCTGGGAAGATGGGCTATCTCGAAAGGCATCTCCCCCTCAAGGCGGATGTTCGCCAACTTTTGGCAGAGGCAAAATCTGTCATTAGCCTCGCGATGAACTATTATACGCTTGATCCACCGAAGGCACTCGCGGAAGATCCTGCACGTGGACAGATTTCCCGCTATGCTTGGGGGGACGACTATCACGATGTCATCCGTCAACGTCTTTCTGAACTGGTTGATTTTATTAAGCAGACGGCTGAAACTGAATTGAAAACACGCGTCTGTGTAGATACCGCGCCCATCATCGAAAGGGAATATGCCCAAAAGGCAGGTATCGGTTGGATCGGTAAGAATACCAACCTCATCCATTGGCGTTCTGGTTCTTGGTATTTCCTCGCAGAGGTACTCATCAATATCGACTTGGAATCAGATACCCCTCCCCTCCGCGGGAGTTGTGGAACTTGCACACGCTGCATTGAAGCATGTCCGACGGATGCGATTATTGAACCGAATCTCCTTGATTCTCGACTTTGCATCTCCTACCTTACAATCGAACTAAAGGAGAGCATTCCGAAGGCATTACGCCCGAAAATCGGTAACTTAATCTTTGGATGCGACATCTGTCAAGAGGTTTGTCCATGGAATAGCAAAGCCGTACCAACAGACGAACCGGCATTCCAACCACGCGACGGAAATCTTACCCCGAAATTGCTATCACTTATCGGCATGACACAACAGGAGTTTAGCCGAAGGTTCAAGGGGAGTCCGATCAAACGTACCAAACGCCGCGGATTCTTGCGGAATGTCCTCGTCGCTATCGGTAATTGGGGCGAGCCGCGCGCCGTTCCAGCACTCAAAGACGCGTTAGCCGATCACGAACCTTTGGTTCGGAGCCATGCCGCGTGGGCACTGGGAAAAATCGGAGGCGATACCGTCAAACAAATACTGCAGACACGACTCGCTGCTGAGACTGAACAGGAGGTTATCACTGAAATTCAGGATGCCCTCTTAGAGACAAAGCAAGCATCACGGAGGTGTAAAAACAATGCGTGAAACAACAACTGGACACCAACTTACAGCACCAGGTGCTGGCACAAATGGACTCGCATGGCAAGGAACATCACTTTGGAGTGTTGAAGGGGTTGGACCTATCCACAAAATCGATCCTGAAACCGGCGAGGTTCTCCTAACGCTTACGCCGTCATACCCCGGCGGAGCCGGCATAGAATGGGATGGTGAGCATCTCTGGTATAACAGTATATGGCAACAAACCTTCTACAAACTCACAGTACCAGATTTGGAGGTCGTCACAACCTTTTCATCACCGGCGGAAGGACCACACGGATTGGCATGGGATGGTGAGCACCTCTGGAGCGTTGACATGAACACGAGTCGCTTCATCAAACAGTGTCCTGAGACTGGGAAAATCCTTGCCGAATTGTCAACACCGGGAGGTCGCGCACACGGACTCGCATGGGATGGCGAAGCACTTTGGAACGCCGATACAAATGACCATGTCGTTTACCGAATTCACCCCGAATCTGGTGAGGTGCTCAATTCCGTTTCATGCCCAAGCGAACCACATGGATTGACTTGGGACGGCACGGCGTTATGGTATGGCGAAGATAAAGCAAAAACAATCCATAGACTCAGCATATCGGAGTAGCACTAAGTCCAAAGCGAGGAATTAAGAAACTACCATAGCCATGTTAGTTTCAATAACCGATAATAGTGTTCAATAAATGAACAGTAAATTACAGATTATAGTGGAAATAGGTCAAAATTCGCCGATTTCATGCAGACTTCTGAATGGCATGTAATTTGCTATGCTATAGACAGAGCAAATGGGTAAGCGTGCCTCGCATGGGTCCTAATTTTTACGATTTTTTTTGAAAACATGCACCCTTTTCGCTTACAAATTGTGTCATTAATAATTGGAATTTTCATTGATAACAATGGAGAGAAGATAAATTTCAGTAAATTTCCAGAAGAGAATGCTGCCAATTAAAAAATTGTTTCACTTTAGCATACGTATATTCCTATAGGTTTAGCGTATAGGGATAACATCTAATAGTGAGGGGGAGAGAATTGAGAAGATTACAGATAACGATGCTAACCCTGCTTCTCGGAATCGGGGTGGCAATACAAAGCAGTGCTGACCGAGTGCAACTCAATACGAGTGCCGCTGTCATTCACGATAACCTCGGTGCCAGTATCGGCATGAGCGGTGATTACGCAATGGTAGGTGTTCCGAAAGATGATACCGACGACGGTAGCAATGCCGGTTCGCTCCAGGTCTTTTTCCGTAGTGAAACCGGATGGGTACAACATCAAAAACTGAACGCCAGTGATGCAGTAGCGGGCGACGAATTTGGAACAACACTCGCAATGAGCGGCGATTACGCCATCGTCGGTGCACCAAGGAACGACGATTCAGGAAATAACTCTGGTGCCGCATATATCTTTACGCGGCAAGGCACAGAATGGGTAGAACAGGCGAAACTGGTCGCGCCCGACGCA